>JBDTMW010000035.1:0-12462 GCA_039934065.1 Actinomycetota bacterium
CGTGACACAGCCCGGTTCAGGAATGAATTCCGTTGTCCTGCAACCGCGCGCGCCGACGTACCAACAGAGCACTCCGGGCGGCAGACAGCTTGCTGACGACAGGTAAGGCGGTCCTGTCTGGGCCGCGGCCACCGAAATCGGGACAATGGCCGCGTGACCCGTCTGCGAGCGCACCAGGAGACAGTCCTCTTCACTGTGTCCACCCTGCTGCTGCTCGCCGGAGGCGCGGCGTGGTTGCTCCGTGCCGATGCGCCCGCCCGCTGGCTATGGATCGCCGGAAACGTGCTAGGCCTGTGCTTCTCGATCTGGTGGACTGCCAACGCAATCCGGCGCGGCCAGCTCAGCGTCGACGTCATCGCGGTGCTCGCCCTGGCCGGCGCCATCGTGGTGAACGAGCCGTTCGCGGGGGCCATGATCACGGTCATGCTCGCCAGCGGGCAGCTCCTGGAGGCCCGGGCTGCAGCGCGCGCGCGTCGTGAGCTGAGCCTGCTGATTCAGCGGGCTCCACGGACGGCCAAACGCCGGATCGAGGGCGGGGTCGTCGAGGTCCCGGTGGACGATGTCGTGGTCGGTGACCTGCTACTGGTGGGCACCGGTGAGATCGTCCCGGTCGACGGGCGTCTTCGCTCCGCGGCCGTGCTGGATGAGTCCGCTCTCACGGGCGAGGCGATGCCGGTCGAGCGGGTCTCTGGCGATGACGTGCGCAGCGGCGTGGTCAACGCCGGGCAGCCGATGGACCTGGTCGCGACGGCGCTGGCCGCAGAGTCCACCTACGCCGGGGTCGTCCGGCTGGTCGAGCAGGCCCAGGCCTCGTCGGCACCATTCGTCCGCGCGGCCGACCGGTTCGCCATCCTCTTCGTGCCGCTGACGCTCCTGCTCGCCGGCGCGGCATGGGCGCTCTCCGGCGACCCGGTTCGCGCGGTCGCCGTCCTCGTGGTCGCGACGCCCTGCCCTCTGTTGCTGGCGGCCCCGATCGCGATCATGTCCGGCCTGTCCCGCGCCGCACGCGTCGGCGTCATCATCAAGGGAGGCAGCGCCCTCGAGCGACTTGCCGGCGGGAAGGTGATGCTCTTTGACAAGACCGGCACGCTGACCCAGGGACACCCGGTCCTGTCCGACGTGGTCACCGCCAGCGACCAGATGGACGCCGACGAGGTATTGCGGCTCGCCGCCTCCCTCGACCAGGTCTCGGCTCACGTTCTTGCCAGTGCCATCGTCACCGGCGGCACCCGGCGTGGGCTGGCCCTGGAGATGCCTGAGGACGTCAAGGAGGTCCACGGCTACGGACTCGAAGGCACCGTCGGCAGGCACCGGGTGAAGGTGGGCAAGGCGTCGTGGATCGTCGGCGACACAGCGCCGCCGTGGCTTCGCCAGGTGCGTCGCCGCGCCGATCTGGACGGTTCCCTCACGGTCTTCGTCGCAGTCGACGACGAGCCCGCCGGCGCGTTCCTGCTCGAGGACGCAATCCGGCCCGACTCCCCCAGGATGGTTCGCGCGCTGCGCGAGGCCGGGATCACCCGGGTCGTCCTGGTCACCGGTGACCGCGCGGACATCGCCGACATGGTGGGGCGAATCGTCGGCGTCGACGCCGTGCTGGCCGAGTGCGACCCCGCGGACAAGCTCGCCGCGATACAGCACGAATCGGCCCTCGGCGCAACGATCATGGTCGGCGACGGCATCAACGACGCTCCGGCGCTCGCTGCGGCCGGGGTCGGCGTGGCCCTTGCCTCGCGCGGCGCCACCGCGTCGTCGGAAGCCGCCGACGTCGTGCTCACCGTCGACCGGGTCGACGCTCTGGCAGACGCGATCCTCATCGCACGCCGCTCGAAAGGCATTGCGCTGCAGTCGGTTCTGGTCGGCATGGGCCTTTCGCTGATCGCGATGGTCGTCGCCGCGTGGGGCTACCTCCCGCCCGCGGCAGGTGCGGTCGCACAGGAGGTCATCGACGTGCTGGCAATCGGCATCGCGCTGCGGGCTGTGCTCCCCGGCACGGTGCACACCATTGCGATGGCTCCCGCAGACGTTGCCACCGCGCTGCGGCTGCGGGCCGAGCACGACGCCGTACTTCCGCTGATCGAGCAGATCCGGTCGGTGGCCGACGGGCTCTCGAACCTCGACGCCGACCTCGTGCCGGTGCTTACGCTGCTGGACCGGCTCGAGGGCGAGCTCCTCCCCCACGAGCGGGCCGACGAGGAGTGGCTTGTCCCCCTGGTGGACCGGGCGCTCGGGGGCACGGAGGCGACGGCAGCGATGAGTCGCACCCACGCCGAGATCGAGCATCAGGTCTCCCGGCTCCGGCGGCTGCTCGGAGGACTCGAGCTCGAGAGCGTCCAGCAGGAGGACGTGGTCGAGCTGCGGCGCCTGCTCTACGGGCTGTATGCCGTGCTGCGGCTTCACAACGCACAGGAGGAAGAGGGCGCGTTCAGCCTCGTGCCGCAGGCCTAACGACCAGCGAAGCGGGCAAAGGCAGCATGGAAATCGCGGCGGGCCTGGTCCTGCTCACCGCCAAGATGCGCAATCAGCTCGCCGATCGCCAGCACCGCACCTGTGGACGTCCCGGTGACCATCATCTCCTCGGCGAACCCGTGCAATGCATGGCGTTGCACCTCACAGTCCTGGAAGCGGCCGAGCACGTCCTGCAGGTCTTTGAGGTCGGCGACCAGGTGTTTGTGTGAACCGCTCGCGACCACCGGCTCGCTCACCTCGAGCGCATAGCGCAGCTCCTTGGACCTCTTGCGCAGCTCGTGCAGCTCCACGCCCGGCGAGTCGGCTGAGATGGCGGAACCGCCTCGCACCACCCGCCGATGCAGCTGCGCGATCCTGCGATTAGCCCACTTTCCGGCCGGAAGCTGTTTCGTGCCAACGACATCTGCAGTATCCACGAGGCCTGCCAGCTGCTGCTCCCAGTCCCTGAGCAGCCGTGAGAACCGTGCGGACTTGAGCTCGCGCACCAGGGTGCGACGCTCGGCACGACGTCGGGCCCGCAGATGCGCCGCAAAGGGCTCCAGGTCTGCAGGGTTCGCCGACACCAGCCAGCCCGCCATCGTGGGCAGGTCCAACTCGTAGACATCGAGGTCACGAAGCGGCGTGGTCGCGTCGCCAAGCCCCTTGAAGGCCGGCTCCCAGCGGTATCCCATCACCTCGGGCAGGACCGCCCGACCCAGCTTGAGCGTCGACCGGGTCCGTCGCACCGCGACCCGGAAGTCGTGCAGGAACTCGGTGTCCAGGTCGTCGAGCAGCCCAGGGAGGTTGTCGCGCATCGTCGCCAGAGAGTCGCTCAGCGCCGTCGCCAGGAGCAGGACCGCCGGTGCGCCACGGCTGACTCGGGACGTGGGATGAGCGGAGGTGGGCCTGGACCGGCCTCCGGCGGATGGATGCGGTGCTCTGCTCCCGCTGTTCATGGTGGCGACATCATCCCCCATGTTCGAGACAGAAAAGTGACCTGAAAACCGCCCATTTGTCCATTGACAGGCGGTTTCCGGAATGGAAAGTTCCAACGTAGGGCTCTCGGTATTCACCCTGGCCCTTGTTGAATTGCTTCGCCCACGAGGCTTCACGGAGGTCAAGTCATGACTGGAGCACGACGCAAGGCAGCCGCGGTTTTCGCGGTCTCAGCGGTACTGGCGGTCGCCGCCTGCAGTAGCAGCACAACCCCCGGCACAGGCTCCACCGACACGGGCGCCGCCGGCATCAAGAACGTCGAGGTGTTCACGTGGTGGGCAGCCGGAGGTGAGAAGGCCGGTCTGGACGGCATGATCTCGGTCTTCGACAAAGACTGCTCGCAGTACAGCTTCGTGAACGCGGCTGTCGCCGGCGGTGGTGGCGACAAGGCCAAGACTCTCCTGGCGAACAACCTCAAAGCCGGCAATGCGCCCGACTCATTCCAGGCCCACGCGGGCGGCGAGCTCAGTGACTACATCGCCAACGGCCAGGTGCAGGACATCACCGACGTGTTCAAGGCTGACGGCTTCGACACGGCCTTCCCGAAAGAGCTGATCGACCAGATCACCGTCGCCGGCAAGGTCTACTCGGTGCCAGCCAACATCCACCGTGCCAACGTTGCCTGGGTCAACCCTCTGGTGCTCAAGAAGGCCAATCTGGACCCGGCCAAAGCGCCTGCGACGGTCAAGGACTGGATCGCCGACATGGAAAAGCTGAAGGCCGCCGGCGTGACCCACCCGCTGGCTCTGTCCAAGGGTTTCGCCGAGGAGATGCTCCTCGAGACCACGCTGCTGGGTGACCTCGGCGTTGACAAGTTCAACGGGTTGTTCGACGGCTCGACGAAGTGGGACGGGGCCGATGTGACGGCCGCCCTCAACGACTACAAGACGTTGGTGGGCTACTCGAACACCGACCGCGAGACGATGGACTGGGACGCTGCCCTGTCGAAGTACCTCCTGCCCAACGACCCGGCAACCGCCACCGCGGGCTACCAGATCATGGGTGACTGGGTTCCCGGCCAGATCCTCTCGCTGAAGATGCCTGAGTCCTCCTACACCTACTGGCCGGCACCGGGCACCGACGGCGTCTACCAGTGGCTGTCCGACTCGTTCACCCTGCCCAAGGGCGCCAAGAACATCGAAGGTTCCAAGTGCTGGCTGAAGGTCGTCGGCAGTGCCGAGGGCCAGAAGGCCTTCAACCTGGTCAAGGGCTCGATCCCGGCCCGTTCGGATGCCACCTCTGAGGGCTACCCGAAGTACCAGCAATGGGCCATGGAGCAGTGGAAGGGCGCCAAGCTCGCCCCCTCGCTGGCTCACGGCTCGGCAGGTCCTGGCGCATGGAACAACGACGTACAGACGGCGTTGAGCGCGTTCAGCGCCAACTCTGACGTCGCAACCCTGCAGGCGACGCTTGTTGCGGCTGCGACGAAGTACTCCGGCTGGCGGTCGACTCTGGGCTAACTTTTGCTGCAGCGCGATTGATGTATGGCGGGTGGCCCGCTCTCGGATTGGCCGCCCGCCACACATCGCCTCTCCTTCAAAGCATGAAAGCGAGCAGATGGCGTGAATCGAAAGATGCGGTCAGTACGCACCTGGGGTCCAGGCCTGCTCTTGGTCTCGCCCTCGATAATCCTGATCGGGTTCTTTGTGTACGGCCTGATCGGGTGGTCGGCCAACATCTCGACCACCAACCAGAACAGCCGGTTCGAGCGCGTGGCAGGCGCCGCGGAGGACGCGCACATCGGCTTCAGCAACTACTCGAACCTGTTCGGCAGTGCGGACTTCATCCAGTCGCTCAAGCACCTGGGCATTCTCGCCGTGATCTACATCGCCGGCGCACTGTTCTTCGGAATGCTGTGGGCTCTTCTGCTGGAGAAGGGAGTTCGCGCTGAGGGGCTGTTCCGAACGGTCTACCTCTTCCCTATGGCGGTCTCGATGTTCGCCTCGGGCGTGGTGTGGAACTGGTTGCTCAACAGCGACACCGGCCCTCGCGCCTCAGGTCTCAACCAGCTGTTCGAGATGATGGGTCTGGGCTTCCTGAAGAACCAGTGGTGGGTGTCGAGCCCGACGTGGGGCATCGCTGCGATCGCACTTCCGGCGATCTGGCAGCTCTCCGGATACATCATGGCCTTGTTCCTGGCCGGCTTCCGTGGGATCCCATCAGAGCTGCGCGAGGCGGCCCGGATCGACGGAGCCAGCGAGTACAAGCTCTACCGGTATGTGCTGTTCCCACAGCTCTCGCCAATCGCGTTGTCGGCGTTGATCATCCTGGGCCACATGTCGCTGAAGATGTTCGACATCATCATGGCCATCTCGGGAGAGAAGAACGTCTACACGTCCGTGCCGATGGTGACCATGTGGACGCTCACGGGGCAGCAGGACTTCGCCAGGGCAGCGGCCGTCGCCATGATCCTGCTGGTCCTGGTGGCGTTGCTGGTCGTGCCCTACCTTGTCCACAACGCACGCCAGGAGAAGAACACGTGACCACCGATGTGACCCCGGCGCGCGCACCGGCGGACCTGCACCGCAAGGTGACCAAGGCGCCACGAGCGCAGGTTGCACGGGGCGTGAAATATGCGCTGCTGATCTTCTTCCTGCTGGTCGTGCTGATCCCTGCATACGTCCTGATCGTCACCAGCTTCAAGTCCTTCAGCGAGGCTCTCAGCCCCAACCGCTGGGCACTGCCCCAAGGGTTGAGTCTCGAGGGCTGGTCTGCTGCCTGGTCCGAGCTGAGCCCGGCTCTTGGGCGGACCCTGCTGATCGCCATACCAGGGGCGGCGATCTCATCGATGCTGGGCGCGATGAATGGCTTCGTGCTCTCACGGTGGCGTTTTCCGGGGGCAAATGTGGTCTTCACGCTGATCCTCTTCGGGATGTTCATCCCCTACCAGGCGGTGATGGTGCCGCTGCTGGAGTTCCTGCCGATGACCGGGCTCGCCCGCGGCGTCCCCCAGCTGCTGGCCGTCCACGTGGTCTACGGCATACCGATCTGCACCCTGATCTTCCGCAACTACTACCAGACCATCATTCCCAAGGAGCTGATCGAGTCCGGCAAGGTCGACGGCGCCGGGCTGCTTCGGACGTTCCGCTCGCTGGTCCTGCCCCTGTCCGTGCCCGGCTTCGTGGTGACCATGATCTGGCAGTTCACCTCGATCTGGAACGACTACCTGTTTGCGGTGTTCCTCTCGAGCAAGGACAACGGACCGGTCATCCTTGGGCTGGCCAACCTCGCCGGTTCGCAGATCGTCCCCTACCCCAAGGTGTTTGCGGGCGCCCTCATCGTCACCGCACCCACGCTGCTTGTGTACATCGTGCTAGGACGCTGGTTCGTCGGTGGCCTGATGGCTGGTGCGGTCAAGAGCTGAAGCGGTCGTGCTGGGACTGCGCACGGATTCCGGTGTGCTGTGCGATCAGCCCCAGAATGCCGGCGCCGTCGATGAGCTCCAATGGCTTCCCTGACGCATAGGCATGACTTCTCGGGTCGATGCCCGCGGTCGTGATCAGAATGCCCTTCGAGGCGCCACAATCCGTGACAGCGCGCTGAAGCCTCTGCACCGGCCACACATCAAGGCTTCGGGCGTGCCGGACTGCATGGACGACCACGGTTCCTCCGAGGACGGGACGTTCGTCGAAGACGAGACAGTCGACGACCCCGTCCCGCCTCGGACGCACCTGCTTGAGGTGGAGACCCATCCGTGCGAGCAGCTCGTGGACCAGATGCTCGAACTGCCCTTCTGTCATGTCCACGACGTCCAGCCGGTGATCGAGGTCAGTCAGGACGTCGGTCTCGATGATCTGACATTGCTTGACCTCGATCAGGTCGCGGATCGGCTCCTGGCGCTGACACGAATAGAGCACGACGGCTCCAAGCTCGGCCAGGTTGGCCCGGGGAGCCTGGCCGGCCAGGTCGAGCCCGGCAAACTGCGCCCGTGAGGTGCTGACGCTCACGAGGCAGACCCGGCGGCCCGGCAGGCCCGTCACTGCCTGCGTGGTCATTCCGTTGAGCGTGACCGTCTCCAGCCAGCCATAGCGGTCGGCGTCAAAAAGCTCGTAGAGGGTCCGCAGCATGACCTGTGCGACGACCGAGGCGTACAGCGACTCGACCTGCGCAGAGTCCCGGGGGCGCACCGCCACCTCGT
This sequence comes from Actinomycetota bacterium, assembly GCA_039934065.1. Lineage (GTDB taxonomy): Bacteria > Actinomycetota > Actinomycetes > Actinomycetales > Dermatophilaceae > UBA4719. Next base: position 7,580 of record JBDTMW010000035.1, read on the forward strand.
CGGACTCCAGGACGTGGTGCAGCTCGCTGACCGTCGGGATGACCTCGACGCCCGGGAGCGTGACCTCGACGACAAGCTCGCTGAGCAGCGGCAGATAGGCAAGCCGGAAGTGATGGGGAAAGTCAGCGGGATAGACCGAGCCGGAGAGCACCAGCCCGAAGTACCCGGCCACTGCCGCAGGGTCTCCGCCGTGCAGGACACTGGCGAACAGGTCCAGCCCGTCGTTGTGCGCCACGGCCTCCGCATCTCTGGCCGCACCCTGCTCGACATGGCTCCGCTGCGCGTGTACAAGCTCACTCTGGCGGGCGATCTCGGCGTCGCCGTGCAGCCGCAGGGTCCGCTGGAACCGGTTGCGGGCATCGGCCACCTTGAGGTCGAGGTCCTTCTGGTCGTCCAGCAGCCTGCGCCAGCTCGACGTTGTCTCAGGCGCAAAATCAGCCCAGACAGGGCCCGCGAGGGGAACGCCTGCCACCCCGGGCTCGAACTCGCTGCTCTGGGTGACCTTGCGCAGCGAGCTGAGGTCGAATCGTCCGGCCAGTGCCAGCGCGCTACCCAGCAGGTCCTCCAGGTCGCGGACCCGCGCCGACTGGGCAGTATGGCGAGCCACCACCTCGGCGTGACGGGCCACCAGATACCGCCGTTGTGCCTGCGCGTCATCTCCCCCCTCGGCAGGCTCGGCACGGACGGCGCGCTCGACCCGGTGACGTGCCCGTTCGAGGTCACGAATCCAGGGCAGCTCGTTGTGACGGGTATCCCAGTTCTGCAGTGCCAGCTCACGCTGAAACAGCATCAGCGCCGGCGGCTGATCGGTCCGGCCCGGGCTCTGGTCGGGAGGTTCTGCTGACCCAACGACCTCCACCGGCCGCTGACTTGGACTCACCTGGTCCCTTTCGAATGGCATGCACGTGTCCGGCATGTACAAGTCTGGTCCTACACCGTTTGTTGTAGTGCACGGCCGGGCCAGCAGGTCAGATCTTTGCCTGCTCTTGACCTGTTGATGTCCTTTCTAGAGGAAGCCATGAGGTTTACGCCGGACCCGTCACGCCCTGAGCATCGTGGGCTGGAGCCCGGTCAGGCGAGCCCTCGTTCGACCGCCTCAATCAGCCGCGGCCGCAGCTCGCGGGCGCTGACTATCGCGTCGACCGATCCCACCCGCACCGCCCTCTCGATGCTGTGAATCCCGTCGAACTCCGCGGCGACCTCGCCGAGCTTCTCTGGTCGGACGCTCGAGCGCAGCTGCGCCAGCTCGGCGGTCAGGGCTGCCCGCTGCGCGCCCTCTGCGCGCGACAACGCCTCCTCCAGGTCGGTGACTCGTGGGTCCGACGCGGTGCGCGAGTCCACCTCACCGGCGAAAACAACCGCCGCGGCAGGTGCCCCACCAATGACCGAGGCGAACGAGCCCTCCACCGCAAGCACCGTCATCCCGGCATTGAGCGCCTTGGAGAACACCACGAACGCTCCGCCGTGATAGCGCGAAACGACACAGAAGACGATCGGCCCTTCGAAGTTCACGATCGAGCGTCCGATCTCGGCACCATATTCGAGCTGCAGGTGTCGCATCGAGTCCGGTGACCCGTCGAAACCGGACAGGTTGGCCAGGACGACGACGGGGCGGTTTCCGCTCGCGGCGTTGATCGCTCGTGCCGTCTTCTTCGACGATCGCGGGAACAACGTCCCGGCCGTCCAGGTGTCCGGCCCATCACTGGGGGGAAAGCCGCGTCGCGGCTGAGGACGGGACTCGATCCCGATCAGGGATACCGGCCAGCCGCCGAGATGTGCGTCGAAGACGACGGAGGTCTCAGCTCCCTCCATCCCGGCCCATCGCTCGAGCACGTCGTGGTCCTGGTCGGTGACTGCGCGCATCAGGGTCCGGATATCGAACGGCTTCTTGCGGTCGGGGTTGGTCACAGGCGAGAAGATGTCGCCCACCGTGCTGAACTCGCTGTCAGCCACCTGGTGCGGATAGGCACAGATGTCGCGCTCGACCGGGTCGCTGGTCGCGGCCCGCCGGGGTGCTTCTTCCCCTGGCGCCACGTAGGTGTGGTCGTAGTGCGCGAGGAGGACGTTGCGGGCGCCATACAGGTCGGGTGCCCAGTACTGCGCCTGGCCGTTGGGGCCCATGACGCGGTCGTAGCCGCCGATGCCGAAGTTGTCCTCCGCCGAGACCCCGCCTGAGAAGTCGAGCGACTGCTTGCCGGTCAGCACCATCGCGCTGTCAGGGGTCATCACGAGGATTCCCTTGGTGTGCATCAACATGGTGGCTTCCGCGTTCCAGTACGGCTGGGCCCCGACGTTGATCCCCGCCACGACGATGTTGATCTCGCCGCCTCCCTGGGTGAAGGTCACGATGCGACGCAGCGCCAGCGCCACCCAGTCCATGTTCTCGGTGCCGGACTCCATCGAGATGCGTGCGCCTGCAGAGAGGGCGAACCACTCGACCGGAACGCCGAGTCGCTCGGCCAGGTCGAGCGCGGCGACCACTCTCGCGCACTCGGCCTCGGACACAGCACCCAGCGCGCGCGTGGGGTCACCCATCAGGACGACCCGTGTGACGCCCTCGGGATGTCGCGTCGTGAGGGTCTTTGCGACCCCGACCACGAGACCGGCGCGGTTGCCGCCAGGCGGACGCTGCACCGGCACGAGTGCCCCGCTGTCGTCCAGGTCGTGCTCGGTAAAGCTGCCGCCGTGACCGGCGATCAGGCTCACCAGCTCGTAGGGGTACACAGTGCCACGACGCCGAGAACGGAGCACCTTCTGCGCATAGTCGTCCAGCGGCGCCAGTGTGTCGGTGGGTGGGTCGGTGACCGCGATGACGACGCCTGTGCCCGGCTGATAGGAGAACCTGGCGGCGGCGACGCGTACCTGCCCGTCGGGGGTGGCGATACGGCCCTGTGCGAGCACCTCCTCGACCCCGGCGCCCGAGGTCAGCGGCGCGATGGTGCGCTGCAGTGCGGTGAGCTCGTCGAGGGGCGCGGCGATCACCGGCCAGATGTGCAGGAACACGTGGTTCATGTCCAGCCGCCCCCCGGCCACACCCCGGGCGGTGCGGGCCCGCCGAATCGCCTCAAGGCAGTTGGCAACCGCCCGCTCGGCGTGGGGCAGCGATGTCACGCGCCCGTCGGCGTCGCGAACGACCGCCAGCTCGCGGATCTGCGCCAGTGCCACCAGCCGCTGGTCGGCAGGGTTTTCGGGCGCGACGCAGTGGTAGAGCAGAACGTCCTCAGGGGCCTCGAGCCGAGTGACCCTGAAGTCGCGCAGGCGCCAGAGGTTGAGCCGGCGCGCGACCATCGGGTGGACTCCGCGCACCAGGTCGTCCTCGGCCACGCCGCCGGGGGTGGGCCGGAACGTGAAGTAGGACACCGGACGGTCGCCCCCGGGACAGACCCCGACCGCCGTACGCCGCACCCGTCCCGCGAACGGCAAGCCGCTCAGGACTCGTGCAAGCGCATCGGAAACCTCGGTGACCGACTCGGGGGCGTCGGGCCAGGACAGGTAGAGATCGACGACGCTCGCGTGCCCGGCAGGTGCGTCCAGGATCTCGGCGTCGATCGCGGCGACCAGGTCGGAGGCTGCGGCCAGCTCTGATCGGGTGGCCACCGTGGTGATCAGCCGGGTGGGCCGTTCGTCCAGCGCATAGTCCGCGGTGACAAACGGCCTTCCGGCAGCGTTCAGCCGACGCAATCCGTGCAGCTCGTACTCGCGGTAGTGCCGGCGGATCAGCACCTCGAGCATCGGCTCTTGCTCGGGCAGCGTGTGCTCGATGCGCTCAGCCAGGAACCTCACGATCCGTTCAGGGATCGCGGCCAGGGCATCCAGACGTGCGTCGTGATCAGCCGCGTCCGGATGGTCAGCCAGATAGGTGATCTCGGTGCGCACACCGGCCAACACGGCGCTACGCTCCGCGTCGACCGCAGGTTGGTCGAACCAGCGGAACCGGGCGCTGCGGGCCAGGTCGCCCACCATCGGGTAACGCAGCTGGGTCGCCTGCACCAGCCGGTCCAGAATCTCGTGCGCCTCGTCCGCGGCGTCGCCGACCGGAGGCTGGTCGGCCATCCAGAGCTGCAGCAGCGGGATGACGACCAGATCGGATGCCGTCCGCTGGGCCAGGAAGATCCGGAAGACCGCATCCTCGAGGGCTGGACTGCGCTCGAGATCGCCGATGCCGTAGTGCGCCAGCGCTCGGGCCAGACGACTGCGGAACCCTGCGGGCAGGTGCTCGCGGTCGACGTCCAGGCTGTGCAGGTAGGCGTGAAAATGCTCGCGCGGGCTGTGCACCCGTGCATCGGCCCCGTCCTCTTCAGCCGGCCGGTTCCGGGCGAGCTCGGCCAGGTCGGCGAACGCGCTGAACACGTCGATCTCGGGATGCAGGGGCATCTGGCCGGTCGAGGCAAGCTCGGCGCGCGCGCGCTGGTAGTCGGCAAGAGAGCGGGCAACGTCCTCTGGTGCGAGGTCGAACCCGAGCACCAGGCTGCGCAGGTCGTCGAGGTAGCGCGCGCCGCGGGTGACCGTGGTCTCCTCGGGCGGCGAGGGAAGATCCAGGCTCTGGGCTGGGGCGACGACGACCCGCTCCCCCGGCGTACTCACGTCGTCCTCGTCGACCGGCTCCAGCCGGACGACAGGTGTCCCGGTCTCGACCTGCCCGCCAATGCTCACCAGCAGCTCACGCACCCGGCCGGCATAGGGGGCATGGAGCACCGTCTCCATCTTCATCGACTCGAGCACAAGCACCGGTGCACCAGCCTCGACGAGATCACCGACTGACACCGGCACTGCCACGACGAGCGCCGGCGCCGGTGAACGCAGGACGCCGCCCTCGTCACGAGTGACACGGTGGGTGGTCGAGTTGACCTCAATCAGGTGGACGGGGCCGTGGGTCGCACTGA
>JBDTMW010000036.1:0-12413 GCA_039934065.1 Actinomycetota bacterium
TTGGCCATCGGCGCGAGGCAGTTCGTGGTGCACGAGGCGTTGGAGATGATGTTGTCCGTCGCCGGGTTGTAGTCCTCGTGGTTGACGCCCATCACGACGGTGATGTCCTCGCCCTTGGCCGGCGCGGAGATGATGACCTTCTTGGCGCCCGCGGTGATGTGCTTGCCGGCGCTGGCGGCGTCAACGAAGAAGCCAGTCGACTCGATGACGACGTCGGCCTTGACGCTGGCCCAGGGCAGGCTGCCGGGGTCGCGCTCTGCGAAGACGGGGAAGCTGCCGATGCCTTCGACAGTGATCTCGCCGTCGCCGGCGACGACGTCCTTGCCGAGACGGCCGAGGATGCTGTCGTACTTGAGCAGGTGGGCGAGTGTCTTGGTGTCCGTCAAGTCGTTGACGGCGACGATCTCGATGTCGGCGCCGGAAGCCAGCACGGCACGGTAGAAATTGCGGCCGATGCGGCCAAAGCCATTGATACCAACGCGAACAGTCATGATGATTGCCCTTCTTATGTCTGCCGAAGCAGCACACTGTCTAGCCTGCGGGAACAGGATTGCTGGTGCGGCCTGACCGCACGTCCGTCAAACATGAGCCTAGGGGATACCAGGCAGCGGTCAAAAAGCGGCCCGGGCCGGAGAAGGGGGAAAGTGACCGGTCACATCGCCGCGGTGGCGAACACCGTTGGCACGCCTACGCGTCGAGCATGTCCGCAGTGAGGTTGGCATCGGTTCCGGCTATGCCAAGGCTGGTAGCCCGCTTGTCGGCCATAGCCAGCAAACGCCGGATTCGGCCGGCGACGGCGTCCTTGGTCATCTGGGGCTCAGCGAGCTGGCCAAGCTCTTCAAGGCTCGCCTCCTTGTGCTTCAGTCGCAGCCTGCCGGCCTCGAGCAGATGGTCCGGGACGCCATCACCGAGGATCTCCAACGCGCGCTCGACCCGGGAACCGGCGGCCACGGCTGCGCGCGCAGAACGACGCAAGTTGGCGTCGTCGAAGTTGGCCAGTCGGTTGGCGGTCGCCCGCACCTCGCGCCGCATGCGGCGCTCCTCCCAGGCCATCACCGCGTCGTGGGCACCGAGTCTGGTCAGCATCGCGCCTATCGCGTCTCCATCGCGGATGACGACGCGGTCCACGCCGCGCACCTCGCGGGCCTTGGCCTGTATGCCCATTCGCCTCGCCGCGCCCACCAGCGCGAGAGCTGCCTCCGGACCGGGGCAGGTGATCTCGAGAGCAGAGGATCGTCCGGGCTCGGTCAGGGACCCGTGCGCCAGAAAGGCTCCGCGCCAGGCGGACTCGGCGTCGCAGACCGAACCGCTGACCACCCGCGGAGGCAGACCACGCACAGGCCGGCCGCGGTTGTCGATCAGCCCGGTCTGGCGGGCCAGCGCCTCACCCTCCTGGACGACGCGCACCACATAGCGACTGCCGCGCCGTAGCCCCCCTGCGGCCAGCACGAGGATCTCACTGCGGTGGCCGTAGATGTCGGCGATGTCCTTGCGCAGCCCGCGAGCGGCCGACGCAGTGTCCAGCTCGGCCTCGACCACGATCCGCCCCCCGACGATGTGCAGTCCCCCGGCGAACCTCAATGTTGCCGCGACCTCAGCCTTGCGACAGCAGGGCTTGGTTACCGTGAGCCGACTCAGCTCGTCCTTGACCTTCGCCGTCATCGCCATGCGGGACATCCTGCCACTCGTCCGCAAGTCAGTCAGCCAGTCACTTGGATGAGGGGGAAACAGCTCCAGCTGCGACGGCTATGCATCTCGTCGGGCGCATACCGTATGCCTGACAACCTCCACCGACGACAGGATCGATGCCGTGCCTGCCACGTTCACCATGCCTGCAGCGCTTCAACAGGCCGCCCACCGGGCCACCGGGTTCATGCCTGACGATGAGGGAACCGAGCTGTTCGACCAAGCGTGCGTCGCCTTGCCCCACGGCCCGGTTCTGGAGATCGGGACGTACTGCGGCAAGTCGGCGATCTACCTGGGCGCGGCCGCGTCACTCGTCGGCGGCACCGTCCTCACCCTTGATCACCACCTTGGCTCTGAGGAACACCAACTGGGCTGGGAGTACCACGACGCCTCCTTGGTCGACCCCCGTTTCAACCGGTTCGACACGCTCGGCCGGTTCAGGGGAACGCTGGCAGCTGCCGGACTTGAGGAGCACGTCGTGGCCATCGTCGGCCGCTCTGCAACTGTCGCGTCGCTCTGGAACACAGCATTGGCAATGCTTTTCATCGACGGCGGCCACACCGACGAGGCAGCGCAAGACGACTACACCGGCTGGGCGCAGTGGGTCCGGACGGGTGGACGCCTGCTGATCCACGACGTGTTCCCCGATCCCGCGGACGGCGGCCAGGCGCCATACCGGATCTTCAGACGCGCGCTGGACAGCGGTGACTTCGAGCTGAGAGGGACCGTAGGGTCACTTCGAGCTCTGGAGCGAGTGCGCGGCGAGGCGGGCGACCCTGTCGCCTGAGACTCCGTCGATGTTGTCGGCACCGGCGCCCGAGCCACCACAACCGCAGTGCTCGCCAACCGCGTCCCTGACCTCTGGCAGACCCTCACCGCGGAAGATCCCCGCGCCGCCGGTGGTGTTGCTGAGCGCGTCAACTGCCAGGATCACCGCGGCCGCCGTCCAGCTGCTCTGCTCGACAGGCCAGCGCCTGTCATCGGCGTAGACGTATCCGGTCCAGTAGGCGCCGTCGTCCTCGCGCAGATGTTGCATCGAGGACACCACGACAAGGGCTCGCTCCCGGTCGCCAGCGACGTCGAGCGCAAGTGCGAGCTCGCAGGTCTCGGCCCCGGTGACCCACGGATGGTCATCAACACAACGAGCGCCCAGGCCCGGCACCACGAACTCGTCCCAGCGCTGGTCCAGCCGCGCCATCGCCCTGTTGCCGGCCAGCGGACCCGCGAGAACCGGGTAGTACCAGTCCATCGAGAATCGGTCCTTGAGCTCGAACAGCTCAGGATGCAGGCGCAACGCGTGGCCGAGGAGCCCCGCCGCGAGCTCCCAGTCCGGTTGCGGCTCCCCCATCAGCTCGGCCATCGCCAGGCCGCAACGCAGGCTCAGATAGATGCTCGAGGAGCCGGCCAGCAAGGCGGACTGGACCGGTTGGCCCCCCGCGCCCCGGGCCCACATGATCTCGCCGCCCGGGCGCTGCAGAGCGACGACGAACCCCAAGGCCGCCTTGACCGCCACCCAGGTCTCAGCCGCCGCGCAGTAGTCGCCGGTCACCAGCCACCGATGCCAGCTGCCAGTGGCGAGATAGGCGCAGAAGTTGGCGTCCGACCCGTGGTCAGTGATCCGCCCCTGGTCGATGCGGGTTGGCCAAGACCCGTCCTGGCGCTGGGTTTTCAGGATCCAGCGGTAGGCCCGGTCTGCCTCGATGTGGCGACCGGCCGCGGTCAGGGCCATCGCGGACTCCACGTGGTCCCACACGTCCGTACGCCCGCCCGTGAACCACGGGATGGCACCGCTCGGCTCCTGAACGGCCGCGATCGCAGCCGCGGTGCGCGCGACCTGACGGCCAGTCAGTACCCCGTCCAGCGACAGGTGTTCAGGCAACGGCACGGGCGCTCTCGGGCTTGCGCAGATAGACCACCAGGCTCTTGCCGATCACGGGGTTGAGCAAGCGGTCAGCGAAGCGGGTCGGCCAGGGCTTGGAGATGATGTCCCAGACCAGCATCCGGTGGTACAGCTGGGGCAGCGGGTGGTCCCGTCTGTCCACGCCGACAGCGCACTTGAGCCACCAGTACGGAGAGTGCAGCCCGTGCGCATGGTCCGTCCCGACCGCCAGAAGCCCAGCCTTCTCCAGCTTGGCGACCAGCTCATGCCCGGTGTAGATGCGCACGTGGCCGCCCTCGACCTCGTGGTAGGCGTCGGAGAGCGCCCAGCAGATCTTCTCCGGGAGGTAACGCGGCACCGTGACCGCGGCGGTGCCGCCGGGCCGCAGGACGCGCGCGAGCTCGGCCATCGCCCGCTCGTCATCGGGGATGTGCTCAAGGATCTCGGAGGCCACGACGCGATCGAAGTGGCCATCAGGAAAGGGCAGCTCCAGCGCATCGCCTGGCACGGACCCTGCGCTGCCTCCGGCACCGGCCTCGCCCGCCTCCTGCATCGCACGGAACATCAAAGCCACCGCATCGAGCTCGGCTTCGTCCCGATCCAGCGCAACCACGTGAGCGCCACGGCGATAGAGCTCGAACGCGTGGCGTCCGGCGCCACAGCCCAGATCGAGCACGCGGTCGCCCGGCTCGAAGCCCATCCGGTCGAAGTCAACGGTGAGCAAGGCTGCCCCCTCGGGTGTCGGTGCGCGGCTGTGAGTCGGGGTGAGCGTTGGAATCCATCTGCGTCGCAGCGATGGCACGCTCATAGGCACTGACCGTCGCCACGGCCACCGAAGTCCAGCTGTAGTACTCGAGCGCCCGAAGCCGCCCGGCCAGGCTCATCGCCGTTCGTCGGGCTGGATCATCAAGCAGGGTGCCGATGGCGTCGGCCAGCTCGCCCACATCACCGGGCGTCACCAGGTCGGCACAGAGCCCATCCTGCCCGACCACCTCGGGCAGGGCTCCCCCCCGGCTGACCACCAGAGGCGTACCACAGGCCATGGCCTCAACGGTCGGCAGCGAGAAGCCTTCGTACAGCGAAGGGACACATGCGATCTCGGCAGACCCGATGAGCTCGGCCAGCTCAACGTCGCTGATGCCGTTGACGAATCGAACATTGCGGCTGATGGCCAGGCTCTCGACCAGGGACTCGGTCATACCTCCTGGGACCGGCTTGGCGACCAGCACCAGCTCGACATCTCGTTCGGTGCGTAGCTTCGCGAAGGCCTCCAACAAGGTGGCGATGCCCTTCATCGGAGTGTCGGCACTGGCCATGGCCACCAGACGTCCCGGCACGCGAGGCAGGGCCGGAAGCCGGAATACCTCGGCGTCCACGCCCAGCGGAATCACCTCGACCCGCCCTGGATCGACTCCGAACTCGGCCACGATGTCGCGCGCTGATGAGTGCGAGACGGTCAGGACCCTCGGCAACCGGCGGGCGACCCGACCCTGCATGGTCAGGAACCCGTACCACCGGCGCAGGCTGAGCCGACGCTTCCAGCCCGCGGCTGCCGCAAGGTCGGTCCGGCGGTCGATGGTGATCGGGTGGTGGATCGTGGACACCAGCGGCAGCCCGTCCGCGAGCAGCCTCAGCAGGCCATAGCCCAGCGTCTGGTTGTCGTGGACGACGTCGAAGTCGGCGGTGCGACCCGTGAGCAAGCGCGCCGCCCGCAGGCTGAAGGTGAGCGGCTCGGGAAAACCTGCTGTGTACATCGTCGCCAGCTCGAGCACGTCGATGGCGTCGCGAAACTCGCCGCGGGCGGGGGTACGGAACGGGTCCGGCTCGCGATACAGATCGAGGCTTGGGACCTTGGTCAGCAGCACTCCCGGATCGAGCTCGGGATAGGGCTGCCCGGAGAAGACCTCGACCGTGTGCCCGAGCCCGACGAGCTCCCGACTGAGGTGGCGGACATAGACACCCTGGCCGCCGCAGTGAGGCTTGCTGCGATAGGACAGCAACGCTATGCGCACCGTGCTCAGCCCATGATGTCGCGGTAGGCAGCGGCGAGGCGCAGGGAGTCATGCTGGTCCGGCTGCCCATGACTGCTCACCCGGGCAAGAACCAGCTCTGCCCCCAGGCCTTCGGCGACACGCCGCAGCAACGGCTCGTCCTCGACGACGTCGGAGTCGGCGAGCACGACGTCAAGGTGCAGGTCGGGGGCATGCGCGGCCAGGGCCTCAAGGTGGTTGGCGGCCGAGAAACCCACGGTCTCACGGGTATGCATCACAAGGTTGAGCGTCAGGAGGCGCTTGGCATCGGTGGCCAGGACAGCGTCGCGGATGCCGGGCACCAGGAGATGTGGCATGACCGACGTGAACCAGGAACCGGGCCCCAGGATCACCCAGTCCGCTGTTCCGATGGCCTCGACCGCTTCGTCACAGGCGGGCGGTTGTTCGGGGTTGAGCCGCACGTTCAGGACTCGTCCCCTGGTCGTGGCGACCTCCACCTGACCGCGAACCGTCGTGGTCTCGAGCGGGCGGGCTGGGTCGGCTCCCATGACGCTGGCTTCGATGTTGAGCGGCACCGCTGCCATCGGAAGCACCCGGCCGCGGGCGTTCAGCAGCCGGCCGACCAGGTCCAGACCACCGACTGTGTCCCCGAGCAGGTCCCACAGCGACACGATCAGCAGGTTGCCGACCGCGTGCCCGCCAAGCTGACCATCGCCGGCGAACCGGTGCTGCAGGACGTCACGCCACTGGAGACCCCACTCGGTGTCATCGCACAGCGCGGCCAGTGCCATCCGGAGGTCGCCCGGCGGCGGCACGTTGAACTCAGCCCGCAGCCGGCCGCTGGAGCCGCCATCGTCGGCGACCGTCACCACCGCCGTGATCCGGTCCGTGACCAGCCGCAGGGCTGCGAGCGACGCAGCCAGCCCGTGCCCACCCCCGAGAGCAACGACAGCCGGGCGGGTCACTCACGCCCCAGGTCGCGGTGCACCAGGATCGTGCCAACATCGTCGCCGCTCAGCCGGGCCGCGAGCAGCTCGGCAACGGCCACCGAGCGATGCTTGCCGCCGGTGCAGCCCACGGCGAGGGTCACGTACCGCCGTCCCTCGCGTTGGTAGCCCTCAGTCATCGGCGCCATCAGATCGACCACACGGTCGACGAACTCACTGGCGCCTCGCCTGCTCATGACGTATCCCGATACCTCGGGATCAGTCCCGTTCTTGGATCGCAGCTCCGGGATCCAGAACGGGTTGGGCAGGAAGCGCATGTCGAAGACCAGGTCGGCATCCAGCGGAATCCCGTACTTGAAGCCGAAGGACATGACGGCAATCCGCAGCCGGGGGCCGGCCGAGCTGGCGAAGATCTGGGACACCTTGGCGGACAGCTGGTGGACGTTCAAACCGGAGGTGTCGATCAGCACATCGGCCTCGGCGCGCAGGTCTCCCAGCATCTCGCGCTCCCGCATGATGGCATCCAGCATCCGTCCCTGGCCCTGCAGCGGGTGGGGGCGGCGCACGCTCTCGAACCGCCGGACCAGGGCCTCGTCGGTGGCGTCGACGAAGATCACCCTCGGGTCCCAGCCTGCCTCTCTCAACGACTCGATGGCGTCACGGTAGGTCGCGAAGAATGAGTGGCTACGGGCATCGATCACTGCCGCGAGCTTGGTGGCTCCGCCCTCGGAATGCTCCACAGCCAAGGTGGCCAAGGGCAGCATCATCTGCGGCGGGAGGTTGTCGACGACATACCAGCCGAGGTCCTCCAGGACGTTGGCCGCCGTGGTGCGACCGGCGCCGCTCATGCCGGTGAGGATGACCAGCTCGGTCACATCGGGGCCAGATGTACCAGGCGTCATGGCTGTCCTCGTCGTCTCGTCGGCATCACAGGTCAGGTCAACAGCTCGCCGGTCGTCAGGTTGACGGCCTCAGCAGCTTGGGTCGCGGGGTCGTGCAGTGTTTCATGAATGGTGGCAGCAAGCGCGACGCCGATTCCCGGAACTTCGCGAATCTGCTCCAACGAGGCCTCCTTGATGCGCTTCACCGAGCTGAAGTGTCGCAGCAGCGCCTTGCGCCGAGTTTCGCCCAGACCCGAGATGCCGTCGAGCGCGCTAGCGGTCATGGCCTTGGACCGGCGCTCACGATGGAACGCGATGGCGAACCGGTGCGCCTCATCCCTGACCCTCTGCAACAGGTAGAGGCCTTCACTGGTGCGAGGCAGGATGACGGGGAACGCCTGCCCGGGTAGCCAGACCTCCTCGAGCCGCTTGGCCAGCCCGACCAGGGCCACGTCGTCGATGCCCAGCTCTGCCAGCGCTGAGCGCGCGGCGTTGACCTGGGGCAGACCTCCGTCGACCACCACGAGGTTGGGTGGATAGGCGAATCGCCGGGGTTTGCCGGTGTCAGGGTCGATCGCCATGCCCTCGATGTCGCTGGCGTCGGCTCGGTCGTCGAGATAGCGCCTGAAGCGCCGGGTCAGCACCTCGTGCATGGCCGCTGTGTCGTCGATCTGCGGGTTGGCCTCGCCCGCCTGCCCCACCGCCCCCCTCACGATGAACCGGCGGTACTCGGCCTTGCGTGGTAGCCCGTCCTCGAAGACGACCATGGACGCCACCACATTGGTGCCCTGCACGTGGCTCACGTCGAAGCACTCGATCCGCAGCGGCGCGCTGATCAGGTCGAGCCCGTCCTGAAGCTCCTGCAGTGCCACGCTGCGGGCCGTCAGGTCCCCGGCCCGGGTCACCTTGTGCCGGGCCAGGGAATGCTCCGCGTTGCGTCTGACGGTCTCCATCAGGGCGCGTTTGTCACCACGCCGAGGCACCCTCAAGTCGACCCGGGCACCGTGCAGCATGGTGAGCCACTGGCTCATGTGCATGGGGTCCGGGGGCAGGACGGGGACCAGAACCTCGCGTGGGACCCCCTCGGGCGACTCACCGCCGTAGACCTGCTGGAGGAGGTGCTCGACCATGGACGAGGCGTCCACTGTGTCTTCAGAGCCACGCTCGACCACCCAGCCCCGTTGACCACGGACCCTTCCCCCCCTGACGTGGAACACCTGAACAGCCGCCTCGAGCTCATCGTCGGCCAGGGCGAAGACGTCGGCATCGGTGGCATCGGCCAGCACCACTGCCGACTTCTCGAGCGCCTTGGTCAGGGCCCCGATGTCGTCCCGCAACCGGGCAGCTTTCTCGTAGTCGAGCTGCGAGGCGGCGGCCGCCATCCGGGCTTCGAGGCGCTGGACGAACTTGCCCGTGTTGCCGGCCATGAAGTCGCAGAAGTCCTCGGCGATCAGCCGATGCTCCTGCGCGCTGACGCGATCGACACACGGAGCCGAGCACTTCTCGATGTAGCCGAGCAGACAAGGCCGGCCAACCTGTCCGGCACGTTTGAAGACACCGCTGCTGCAGGTCCGAACGGGGAACACGCGCAACAGCTGGTCGAGCGTCTCGCGGATCGCCCAGGCATGGGCATAGGGACCGAAGTATCGCGTCCCCTTGCGTTTGGCTCCGCGCATCACCTGAGCGCGGGGATAGTCGTCACCCAAGGTGACGGCCAGGTATGGGTAGGACTTGTCGTCGCGGTACTTGACGTTGAAGCGGGGGTCGAACTGCTTGATCCAGGAGTACTCCAGCTGCAGCGCCTCGACTTCGTTGGACACGACGGTCCACTCAACGCTGGCGCCGGTCGTGACCATCGAGCGGGTACGAGGATGAAGAGCCGAGAGGTCCTGGAAGTAGGACGACAGTCGCGACCGCAGCGAGTTGGCCTTGCCGACGTAGATGACCCGGCCATCGGCGTCACGGAAGCGGTAGACGCCAGGGTCTAGAGGGATCTCCCCTGGTCCCGGGCGATATGACGACGGGTCGGCCACAGCCTCACTCTACGAGGAGACAGTGACATAAGGGCCAGTCGCCTACCCCCGCCTGACCCTCGGATCAACGAAGCCCACGCACGTACCGGCCCGCTGTGCGTACGTCGTTCACCCTTGACTCCCACGTCATTCCCGCCCAGAGCAGGAGCCCGCCGATGAGGAACAACAGACCCCATCGCGGGAGGAACGCCGCGACCGGCCAGATGTAGCGAATCGCCATGAGCCCGGTCGCCACAGCGCCCAGCGCGAACGGCGCGGCAAACCGGAGCCGCGCGCCCACAGCCACAAGAGCCACCGAGGCGAGACCCACGACCAGTCCGCGCCAGGTGATGGGCTGGTCCAGGGCAACCGACAACGACGGGACCAGGGCCAGTGCCAGCCCCGGGCCGAGGCAGCGCCAGGTCGACGCGCTGGAGTCACGTCGCAGTCGTCGAGCCCCGTAGATCAAGAGCGCTGTTGCCGCCGGAAGCGTGTACCACTCAACAGCCTCGATGTTGTTGTCCGCCAAGCGGATCCATGAGGCCACGGTGAGCAGCACCCCGCTCACCCAGCCGACGCGCCGGCGGTCATCGGACAGGTATGCCGTGATGCCCGCCGCGACACCGGCGATGGTGAGCTCCAGGGCACGGTGCGACTGCGAGCTGTCGGCCATGGCCAGCCCCACGACCACCCAGGTCACCGACAGTCCCTCGCCGATCCCCCGGTCAAGGGCCGTCGCGCTCAACCTCTGCGATGCTGGCAACCTCTGTGATGCCAGCAGCCCGAGCGACCCGATGACCACGATCACCAACCCCTGGATCGATCGGGGCGCCTGCCCGAAGTCCAGCCACTGCGCCACTCCTGCCAGAGCGAAGAGGCCTGCGGCCGTGAGGAACCAGGCCCTCACCATGCGGCGTCGCTCGGTGAGCGTCCAGGCCAGGGCGACTGTCGCAATCATCGTCCACGCGAGGGGGTCGGCCAGGTTGTCGTAGACAGGGTCGACGTAGTACGAGCAGATGCGAAGGATCACCAACGGCGCCCATGCCAGCAGGAACAGGGCGTCGTTGCGCCAGAACCAGGCGGCCCAGAGCAGCGACACCGCGACGACTGCGAGCACCGTCATCGACACCCAGAAGCCAGCGCCGTACAGCATGGGCAGCACGCCGAGCGCCGCAACCACCACCCCTGCGGTGAGATGAGGGTCCACCGGGAGCCGCCTTCCGACGATGGTGATCCGCGGCAGCAGCGCCAGGATGACCAACGCGGTCAGAGGCAACAGCCACGGGCCCACGTCGCCACTCGACAGGCCGAACGGAAGCGCGCGCGGCTCCCGCCAGCTCCCGCCCAGCGCGAGCCCCGTTCGGGTGACCAGCGCCACGACCGACGGCACAAGTCCGAACACCGCGCTGACACCCAGAACCAGCGCAGAGCCGCCGACAGCCGGTGACCACGTGTGGGACGCCCGAACCGATGCCAGGGTTGCGATTACATATCCGAGGAGCATCACCGCGCAGCCCACGACCCAGCCGTGGGACCAACCGACGATCTCAAAGACGAGCAGCACCGGGAGGAGGCTCAGGGCCGCGGCGACCTGGCGCCATACGGCGGTCTTCAGCCGGATCGACCAGAACCCCGCCAGCAGCGCCACGATCAGCGCCGGCCAGGAGACAGCGAGGCGTCCGAGGTCGCCGCCGACGTGGTCCACGGCACGTTCGGCGCCAACCCCCACCGCCGCCAGCCACCCGACGCCGCCAAGTCCCAGCGCGCTCCACATCGCGACCGGAAGACGGACCCGCCGGCAGGCGACGTACAGCATCGACCCGATCACTGCCACGGTCACGGACGAGACACCGTGGTCGTCGCCGGGGAGCCGCATCACACCTAGCGTGGCCCGTGCCAGCCCCACGGCGACCGCCGCGTCCAGGCTCCACAGCCACCACCGGCGGGACCTGACGATGAAAGCCGCGGCGCCGGCGGCTGCGGCCAGAAGGGCACCGCCGAGGATCTCGTATGGCGCGGTGGTCAGGCCAGCAAGGCCGGGAAGGCCCGCGCGGCGCGCTGCGGCCAGGTCGAGGACGAACATCCCGCAGGCGATCACGGCCATGACCTCCGCCGTTGCCTGGAGCTTGCGCCGCAGGGCCAGCTCCGCGAAGAGACCGAAGCTCACGGTGATCGCGACCATGATCAGGGCCCTGACGGCCAGGGGCAGCAGCACCCACGTGACGGCGATGAAGACGGCACCGGCAGCGAGCACGCACAAAGCGCCAAGGATGAGCAGGATCACGCCCACCGACTTGCCCGCGAACCAGGACCGGGTCGGGCTCACCTCGGGACGTACCTGCAGCGGAGCGAAGGACGGGATGACGGGCGGGTCCGGCTGCCGGCTGGCCGCGGGGTGAGGCTGTGGGACAACGGCTGTCACCGCGCTTGCTTGTAGGTGCGCCACCAGCTCGTCGGCCCGACGCAAGGTCGTCACCAGCTCGGTCACGGTTGGTCCGGTGAGCTCGACCGCGCATACAGGGCAGCGCAGCGGCTGCGGCGGTAGCAGGGCGGCACAACTCGGACATCTCGACGGATCGAAGAAAGGCGTCACCCGCACATCATGGCGACCTCAAATAACGACCCTGCAACATATGGCCCTAGAACCTGCCCAACAACACTACTCTGCCACTACTGTTCACCACTTCGCGGGATTCGCGGAAGCCCGGGCTACCCGGACGATGACTCATCAGGAGGAACCTTGCATCAGCGTTCCGTAGTACGGATCGGGGCGCCGCTCATCATCGCGGCGCTCGCCCTGGCCGGTTGCAGCACGACGGGCGGCACCACGACTGACACCACTGCAGGTGCCAAGAAGTGTGACCAGAAGATCGGCATGTTCGGCGCGCTCACAGGGCCGAACGCCAACCTCGGTATCTACATTCACAACGGTGTGCAGCTGGCGGTCGACCAGTACAACGCCAAGAACAGCGACTGCAAGGTCACGATCGCGGACTTCGACTCCCAGGGTGACCCGA
>JBDTMW010000037.1:0-12361 GCA_039934065.1 Actinomycetota bacterium
GGGCGTGGGTGAAGATGGGGTGGCTGAGCTCAGCCGTCGCCTGACCCGCAAGGAGAAGCACCGCGCATGGCCCGCCGCACGTCATCGACCCCACCGCCGCCAGCAGACTTCATCGAGCGCATCGTCGACATCGACGTCGAGGAGGAGATGCAGGGAGCGTTCCTGGAGTACGCCTACTCGGTGATCTACTCTCGTGCCCTGCCGGACGCGCGCGACGGGCTCAAGCCTGTGCAGCGACGCATCCTCTACGGCATGAGCGAGCTCGGGCTCCGACCCGAACGCGCGCACGTGAAGAGCAGCCGTGTCGTCGGTGAGGTGATGGGCAAGTACCACCCGCACGGTGACGCGTCCATCTATGACGCGCTGGTGCGCATGTCCCAGTCCTTCACCATGCGGCTCCCGCTCGTGGACGGGCACGGCAACTTCGGGTCGATGGATGACGGACCGGCGGCTTCGCGCTACACCGAGGCGCGGCTCGCACCGGCAGCCATGTTGATGACCACCGGCCTCGACGAAGAGACCGTCGACTTCGTTCCCAACTATGACGACCAGCTGTTGCAGCCGGCCGTGATGCCCGCCGCCTACCCGAACCTCCTGGTCAACGGCGCCAGTGGCATTGCCGTCGGAATGGCCACGAACATGGCCCCGCACAACCTTGTCGAGGTCATCGGTGCGGCGCGCCACCTGATCGCCAACCCTGGCTGCTCGCTGGACGACCTGATGCGGTTCGTGCCCGGCCCCGACCTCCCGGGCGGCGGCAAGATCATCGGCCTCGAGGGGATCCGCGACGCCTACCTCACCGGGCGTGGGTCCTTCCGGACCCGGGCGACGACGCGGATCGAGAACGTCACACCTCGCAAACAGGGAATCGTCGTCACTGAGCTGCCCTATCTGGTCGGGCCTGAGAAGGTCATCGAGAAGATCAAGGACCTGGTCCTGTCCAAGAAGCTCCAGGGCATCAGCGACGTCAAAGATCTGACCGACCGCAAACACGGGCTGCAGCTGGTTATCGAGATCAAGGGCGGCTTCCACCCGCAGGCAGTCCTGGAGCAGCTCTTCAAGCTGACGCCGATGGAGGACAACTTCGGTATCAACAACGTCGCCCTCGTCGACGGGCAGCCACGCACGCTCGGCCTCAAAGAGCTGCTCCGCGTCTACGTCGACTTCCGCCTCGACGTGGTGCGCCGCCGCAGCACCTACCGGCTTCGCAAGCGCGAGGAGCGGCTGCACCTGGTTGAGGGCCTTCTCATCGCGATCGTCGACATCGACGAGGTGATTCAGGTCATCCGCGCCTCCGACGATGCCGCGATCGCCAAGGTCCGGCTGATGGACGTCTTCGACCTGTCCGACCCCCAGGCCACCTACATCCTCGACCTGCAGCTGCGTCGGCTGACGAAGTTCTCGCGGGTCGAGCTCGAGACCGAGAAGGCCGAGCTGGAGCGCCAGATCGAGGCCCTCCGCGCCATCCTGGGTGACGACAAGCTGCTCTTGAAGACTGTTTCCAACGAGCTCGCTGATGTCGCCAGGTCGCACGGGACGCCTCGGCGTACGGTTTTGCTTGAGTCGGCAGGAAGCCCCCTCACGGCCACGCCACTGGAGGTCACCGACGACCCCTGCTGGGTGCTGCTGTCCTCCACCGGCTTGTTGGCGCGCACTACCAACGCCGAAGCACTTCCGACCGAGGGTGGCCGACACAAGCACGACGCCGTTATCGCGGCCGTGCAGACCACCATTCGCGGTCAGGTCGCCCTGGTCACGTCGCGTGGGCGGATGATCCGGCTCTCGGCGCTGGATCTGCCCACCTTGCCGCCGACGAACGGCGCGCCCTCACTGTCAGGAGGCGCTCCACTGGCTGCCTTCGTGGATCTTCCCAAGGACGAGAAGCCCCTGACCTTGATGTCACTGTCTGAGGACTCCCCCGGCCTCGCCGTCGGAACCGCCCAGGGCGTCGTCAAGCGTGTCGCTGTCGACTACCCCGGCAACAAAGGCGACTGGGAGATCATCGGTCTCAAGAACCACGACGAGGTGGTCGGCGCCGTCGAGCTGCTCACCGGTGATGAGGACCTCGTGTTCATCACCTCCGACGCCCAGCTGCTTCACTTCCCTGCCGCGTCGGTTCGGCCACAAGGTCGTGCTGCCGGCGGGATGACCGGCATCAAGCTCGCGGCCGGTGCCCGCGTCACGTTCTTCGGCGCGGTCGATCCCCTGGGCGCCAACCTCGTGGTCACCTCGAGCGGCTCGTCCGCAGCCTTGCCGGGCACCGAGCCCGGGTCGCTCAAGGTCACCCCCTATGCCGAGTATCCGGCCAAGGGACGCGCCACCGGCGGCGTCCGTTGTCACCGATTCCTGCGCGGTGAGGACACCCTGGTCCTGGCCTGGGCTGGTGGCAGTCCGGCACGCGCCGCAGCGGCCAACGGTGTTGCCGTGGACCTGCCCGACGCCGCAGGCAAGCGCGACGGCTCTGGGCTGCTGGCGGCGACGACGATCGCGGCCATTGCCGGGCCGCTTCCCGAGCCACGGTTCGCGTCCAGCTCCGCGTCCGCCATGCCCGCTGTGCCCGCGCCCACCATGCCCGGTCTGGAGCCGCCGGATGGCCCCGAGATGCTCCTTGACTTCCCCGAGTTCCCCGCGGGCCGCTCGTGATAGCTGCCGGGGCCGGCGCCACGGCCACGAGCCACGCCCGAAGCAAACCCGATGCCTGCTCGGTCATCTGGGACAGGGCACAGGCGCCGGTCTTGGGCACCGCCGCCGGCGCGATGTTCTGGGTGGCTCTTGAACAGAGCGGTCCATGGGGTCGCGACGCTGCGACGCAGTCCCGCCTGCCGCCAGAGGTCGGAGCCGCGCTGGGCCGCGGATGCCAGGAGAACGGCGGCCGGCTGCTCCTGATCCGTCGTCCTGGCGCCCACTCGAACGCTCGCCAGGACCACAAGCGCCGGGTCTATCTCGCCGGCGGGCTGACCGACCGGCCCTGGTTGCTCGAGGCCGACATCGAAGACCCGGCGCTGCTGCTCCGGCTTCCCTGGGCTGCGTTTCGCGACGGTGACAAGGCAGCCGTCCGCGAGCGGTTGCCCGAACTCCGCGAGTCCTCGGCCCCGGTTCTGATGATCTGCGCGAACTCCAAACGCGATCTCTGCTGCGCAGTCCGCGGTCGGCCGGTGGCCATCGAGACATCGCTGAAGCGTCCAGGACAGGTGTGGGAGTGCTCACACACCGGAGGACACCGGTTCGCGCCCACCGGTGTCGTCCTCCCCCACGGTCAGACCCTCGCCCGCCTCTCTGCCACGTCGGCTGTTGCCGTAGTCGATGCAGCGGCGCGAGACGAAGTGCCCGTGGAACTGCTGGGCTCGGCATACGACCGGGGTCGCAGCCATCTCTCGGCTGCGGCACAAGCCGCCGAATCCATGGTGCGACAACGGGTTCAGGAACCAAACCTGTTAGCGCTGGCGACAACGGCTGCGCCACACCCACACCGTGCAGACGCCTGGCTATGCACGGTGCGTCATGTCGATGGTCGTCACTGGGACGTTGTCGCCGTGCGCGGTCCAGGCGCCGAGGACCGCCCCGAGTCCTGCGGCAAGATGCCAGTACCGACCTGGGAGTGGTCAGTCCTCAGCGGAACCGGTCGATGAAACCAAGCATCCGCGCCCAAGCGTCTTCACAGGCCGACGACCACTGGGTGAAGCCCCGATCGAAGAACGAGTGCGGGGCGCGATCGTAGAGCACGTACTGATGCTCTTTGCGAGCCTCGGTGAGGGCTCGGTCGAATGCCTCGTTGGCCTCGGGTGAGGTCGCCTGGTCGGCGCCGGCTGCGAGGACGAGCAAGGGGGACGTCATCGCGGGGATGTCGCGGGCGACGCCTGCGGGTATGCCGTAGAACCCCATGCATCCGGCCGCGCCGAGATCACTGGCAGCCAGTCGCCAGGACTCGGCCCCGAACTTGCAGAAGCCCAGCGTGAAGACCGGATCGTCACTGCGCTCCCGCAACCGGGCGGCCGCGGCGATCGCATCGGCCAGAACATGTGCTGGCTCAAGGGACTTCGCATGCGGCAGGTAGTCGAAGTCCTCGCCTCTCGGGCTGGTCCCCGCGGTGCGCCCGTAGGGGTCGAGCGCCACGACGTCGACGCCGGCGATGGCAAAGCTGAGCGCCAGATCGGTGTAGTACGGATGCATCCCCCGGATGTCCGGAAGGAGTATGAGGCTCGCGCCGCGACGGGTCAGGGGCACCGCGTCGAAGGCCGCGAAGCGGTTGCCGTCTCCTGCAGTCAGCTCGAGGCGCCCATGCTCACCGATCCCGCTGGATCTGGGTGGGCCAGGTGGGCGCTGGTCGTTGGTGAAGCACATGGACGCAGTCTCTCGCCTGTCGGGCCGGCGAGGCCAGACCTGGAGACTGGATGGCCCTCCATGCGCTGGGCTGTTTCAGGCGTCGATGCGTTGGCGATCCAGCTCGGCCGCCGAGTCGATGATGAAGTCCTTGCGAGGCGCGACATCGTTGCCCATCAACAGGTCGAAGACCCGCTCTGCGACCTCGGCGTCCTTCAGGGTCACCCGGCGCAGGGTCCGGTGACGTGGGTCCATGGTCGTCTCGGCCAGCTGGTCGGCGTCCATCTCGCCAAGTCCCTTGTAACGCTGCAACGGCTGTTTGACCTTGCGGCCCTTCTTCTCCAGGGACGACAGCATGGTGCGCATCTCATCCTCGCTGTAGGTGTAGACGAGGTCGTTCTTCTTTCCGCCAGGGTTGATCACCTCGATGCGATGCAGAGGGGGCACTGCGGCGTAGACCCTGCCTGCCTGGACCATCGGACGCATGTAGCGGAAGAACAGGGTCAGCAGCAGGGTGCGGATGTGGGCGCCGTCGACGTCCGCGTCGGTCATGATGATGACTTTGCCGTAGCGCGCAGCGTCGAGGTCGAACGAGCGTCCCGAACCCGCGCCGATGACCTGCAGGATCGCCGCGCACTCGGTGTTCTTCAACATCTCGCCGACGGATGCCTTCTGGACGTTGAGGATCTTGCCCCGGATCGGCAGCAGCGCCTGATGGTCCGAGGACCGGGCAAGCTTGGCGGTGCCGAGCGCACTGTCACCCTCGACGATGAACAGCTCGGTCCGGTCCACGTCACTGCTGCGACAGTCGGCCAGCTTGGCGGGCAGGGACGAGGTCTCGAGGGCGTTCTTGCGACGTTGGGTCTCCTTGTGCAGCCGTGCGCTGATCCGCGACTTCATCTCGGCGACGACCTTTTCAAGCAGCAGCGCCGACTGGGCCTTCTCGCCGCGTTTGCCCGAGGTCAGCTTTGCGGTCAGCTCCTTCTCGATGACGTGGGCCACGATGGCCCGGACGGCGGAGGTGCCCAGGACTTCCTTGGTCTGGCCCTCGAACTGTGGCTCGGCCAGACGCACGGTCACCACAGCCGTGAGCCCGGCCAGGATGTCTTCCTTGTCGACCTTGTCCGACCCGACCTTGAGCCGTCGGGAGTTGATCTCCAGCTGTTTGCGAAAGACCTTGAGCAGCGACTGTTCGAAGCCCATCATGTGCGTGCCACCCTTGTGCGTGGCGATGATGTTGACGAACGACACGGCCTTCGTCTCGTAGCCGGTGCCCCACCTCAGCGCGACGTCGATGCCACAGGTGCGCTCGACCTCGGTGGGTGCCATGTGCCCCTGTGCGTCCAACACGGGCACGGTTTCGCGGAAGGTCCCCGACCCCTGCATCCGCCAGACCTCGGTCAGTGCCGGGTCGACCGCCAGGAACTCGGCAAACTCGCTGATGCCGCCCTGGTGGCAGAACGTCTCTTCGTGGGGACCATGCTCGCCCGGCGTCCCCGGAACGCCGCGTTCGTCGCGGATCGTCAGGGTCAGACCCGGGATCAGGTAGGACGTCTGACGGACCCGCGAGACCAGCTCGTCGTAGGTAACGGCCGCTTCCTTGATGAAGATCTGATGGTCGGGCCAGTAGCGGACCCTGCTTCCCGTCCGGCCGCGGGGCGCCTTGCCGATGATCCGCAGCTCGCTGTTGTCCACGTATGCCGTGAAATGCGCGTCAGGCGACTTGGCAAAAGTGCCATGAGCACCCTTGGCATCGTCAAAGACCCCGGGCTCGCCACGATGGAAGCTCATCGTGTAGGTCCGCATGTCGCGGTCGACCTCAACGTCGAGACGGGCGGACAGCGCGTTCACGACCGAGGCACCCACGCCATGCAGGCCACCGGAGGCGGTGTAGGAGCCACCGCCGAACTTGCCGCCCGCGTGCAGCTTGGTGAAGACCACCTCGACGCCGGACAGACCGGTGCGTGGCTCGAGGTCGACCGGAATGCCTCGCCCGTTGTCGCGGACCTCCACCGAACCGTCGCCCAGCAGCACCACGTCGATGCGGTCGCACGCACCGGCCAGCGCCTCGTCCACCGCGTTGTCGATGATCTCCCACACACAGTGCATGAGCCCGCGCGAGTCGGTCGAGCCGATGTACATGCCCGGGCGTTTGCGAACCGCCTCAAGACCCTCGAGAACCTGCAGGTGGCGGGCCATGTATCCAGATGTGCCCGCATCAGATTTGCGGGCGCCTGACGTGCCACCAGTCTTGGCGGTCTTGCTGGTGCGAGTGGCGGTGGCCACGGACGTCCTCTCGGTGCAACGGAAGGCCGGCTTGGCCGGCACAAGGCTCACTCGCAGGTTATCTCCCAGGGCAGACGACCAGCCGACAGGCACGCGGAATACGGGCCCCACGAGCATTGCGCGGAGAGCGAAACGCGACGTGACTTTGTCCAGATGGCGTCTCAATGCACTTTGGGAAGCATTCCTCGTGTTTGACTGTTACATCCGGCGAATGGGTTTGACGTCAACCGAAAGCTACGAGGGAGAGAGTACGACGCACGAGGACCAGGTACCGCAAGATGCGCTCATCAGGTGAATACCGACGCAACGCCCAATACGACGAATGGATGGCTGACGTGACAACTGCACTGGCACCGACCTTGACCGCAGCCGACCGCTGCGACCGCTGTGGCGCCCAGGCCTATGTGCTCGCCCGCCTCACCTCCGGTGGCGAACTGATGTTCTGCGCGCACCACGCCCGCGAGCACCTGCCCAAGCTCGGGCCCCTCGCAACCGAGATCCAGGACGAGACCAATCGCCTGCACGACACGCCCGCCTCAGCCGGCGTGCACGAACGCTAGACCCCCGGACCGACTGGTTCGCCATGGACGGGCTCACCATTGTGGTGGCCCTGATCATGCTGGTCGGCCTCATCGGCATCGTCGTGCCGGTGCTTCCCGGACTACTACTGGTTTGGGCCGCCGTGCTGCTCTGGGCCTACGAGATGCAGACGACTTCCGGTTGGGTGGTCCTCGGGATTGCCACGACGATGGCCCTGTCCGGTTTCCTCCTGCAGTACCTCCTGCCGGGTCGCCGCATGCGCATGGCCGGGGTCACGACGTCCACCACCTTGGCTGGGGCCGGGCTGGCGGTTGTTGGCTTCTTCGTGATCCCCGTCGTCGGGGCTTTCGTCGGCTTCGCGCTGGGGATCTACCTGTTCGAGCGGGTCAAACTGGGCGCCCACCCGGCCGCATGGTCGTCCACCAAGCACGCGCTCAAAGCCATCGGGCTGAGCATGGGTATCGAGCTGTTGACCGGCATGGCGATCGCTGGCACCTGGGTGATCGGGGCGCTCACGACCGCCTGAGGCACGCGACCGCCTGACTCGGCGGTCGATCCGTTCGGCTCGGCGGCTACTGCTGGTCGTGACGGCGGCGATCCCAGCGGTCTTCCAGGCGACGCATGAGGCTCTGCTTGCTCGACTTGGACCCCTTGGCCTGCTTGCCGGACTTGCCGGACTTGCCGGACTTGCCGGCATTGGCGTGCTCGCGGACGGTGCCGTCCTGAGCGACCGCCCCCAGCTTGACGTTGGGCGCCTTGGCCGGAGTGATCGCATAGACGGCGCCGCCCACCATCAGCGCAAATCCCAGGGCGCCGAACCAGAGGTTGACCGAGCTGACGCCGACAAAGACGAGTCCGAGTCCGGCGATGAGCCCCACGGCGCCGACCAGGATCCTGCGACGAAGGCGCGCGCGCGAGGCAGATCCCTGCATCTGCGAGGCAAACTTCGGATCCTCGGCATACAGCGCTTGTTCCATCTGCTCAAGCAGGTGTTGCTCATTCTCTGAAAGCGGCACCTTCGACCTCCCTTGCGCCCGGATCCGGCAATGACTACAACGCCCGACGGTCCAGGAATGTTGCCCGAAGCGGCGATGTGCAGGCCACGTGATCTTGATCTCGCGCCAACGACCCCTTCAGGATATGTCGCCACGCATCGGAGTGGTAGCCGATCGCCCACCTTGGACCAGACTGGCCGGGCGAACCGCGCCTGCACCGAAGCGTGCGCTGGCTCGATCGACGGCCCGATCGGCGTCTCGCCAGCCGTGCGCCGGCTCATCGAGCAGACCCTGGATGGGTGCGCGATCTGAGTCCATCAAACCCGTCATCCGGACACCGACCAGCCGCAGCCGGGCTCGCTGCAGACCCAGCCCGTCAAAGAGCGACAACGCTGTCGCGAAGATGTCGCGGCTGACGTCGGTCGGGTCACGCAATGTCCTGGACCGCGTGATCGTGGTGAAGTCGGCGAAACGCACCTTCACGGTCACTGTTCGGCCCACCATTCGCGCAGCGCGCACCCGGGCCGCAGTGCGGTCGCTGAGCTTGAGCAGCTCTCGGTGGATGTATGCCGGGTCGTCAACGTCGTAGGAGAACGTCTCGTCAGCGCCGATGCTGCGTTCGCGACTGGTGGGCACCACTGCGCGGGTGTCACGTCCCCAGGCCAGCTCGTGCAGGGCAGGCCCCGCGTTCTCGCCAATAGCCCGCCTCAGGGTGTCCACCGGCGTGTGGGCGATGTCGGCCACGGTCCGAAGTCCCAGGCGCTGCAGAGCCTCCTCGGTGCGGTCGCCGACCCCCCACAGTGCGCCGACCGGCAGCTGGTGGAGAAACCCCACCACCTCGGCCTCGGGCACGACAAGCAGTCCGTCGGGTTTGGCCAGACCGGATGCGAGCTTGGCAATGAACTTGGTGGAAGCCACGCCGACCGAGCAGGTGATGCCCTGCTCATCGGCAATCGTGTCGCGGATCTGCTGGGCGATCTGACGCCCCGTCCCCAGCCGACGCCGGGCGCCGGAGACGTCGAGGAATGCCTCGTCCATCGACAGCGGCTCGACGATCGGAGTGACACTGGCGAACACCGCCATCACCGCGTGGGAGATGCGCTCATAGCGGGCGTAGTCAGGAGCGACAACGGTGGCCTGTGGGCACAGCCGGCGGGCCCGGGCGATCGGCATCGCTGAGGCCACTCCGAACGCCCGGGCCTCGTAGGTCGCGGACAGTACGACGCCCCGGTTGCCTCCTCCGCCGATAATGACCGGCGTGCCCTTGAGCTCGGGACGGCTGAGAAGGGACGCGGATGCATAGAACGCGTCCATGTCCACGTGCAGGATCGAACAGCCGTCATCGTCCGGGACGCGATCGTCCGGGCGTTCGGGGACGGCGAACTGGCGCCGGCTCATCGGCCGGACCGCCCTGACCGTCGTCTGGACAAGAGCGCAGGCTCCGACGGCTGGTCAGCCTCGGCGAGCCAGAACGTGCAGGGCTGCACCGATGTGCCCCAGGAACGCGTAGTCGGGATGACGCGAAGCGGTCCGCTCGAGCTCGAGCAGCGCGGCCCGGTCGGCGTCGGAGTCAACTGAGGACGCAGGCACCAGGTCACTGAAGATGCGGACACCATGCACGTCGTGGACGACCAGCCCGGCGTCTTCGACAAGGGCCGTGAGGCCAGCCGCGTCGAAGCGCCGAGGCAATGGGTCGGCTCGTCCCCATCGGCCGTCGTCGCTGGTGAGAGCACGCTGAGCCTGGTCGAAGTGGCCGGCCAGGGCACGGGACAGCACCGCCGCGATACGGGTGGCGGCCACGAGGCTGACGTAGCCATCGGGGGCGAGCACTGCGGCAACCGATCGCAGGGTCGCCGCCGGATCATCGACGAACTCCAGCACGCCGTGGCAGCACACAAGGTCAGCGTCGGCGTCAGGGTGGACGTCGAGCAGGGTGGCGGCGTCGCCCTGCACAGCCAGGATCCGCTCGGCGACGCCTGAGTCGCCGGCCCTGCGAGACAACGACGCCAGCGCGTCGAGACTGGGGTCGATGACCGTGACGTGGTGACCCAACCGGGCCAGCGGAACAGCCAGACCGCCCGTGCCACCACCCAGGTCGACGACGCGCAGGCTACGGCCGAGCTGATCCTGGCGCCCGGCCACGACGGCCCGCACGGACTCCCAGACGGCGGAGGTGCGCACAGAGGTCTCGACGCCGCCTCGACGGCCACGCCGCCCCTCGTCAACCGCGGGTCGCCCTTCATCAGCCACGGCAAGACTCCTCTGGTGCTGGTGGTCACTGACGGGCACGGGCCTGAGACGGGCCTGGATGCCTGACAGGACGACTGTGGTGACGGTCGGATCGGTTCCACCCTAGTGGCCTGAACTTCCGGGGCTGGCATGCCACAGCTTGCGTGGCGGAGCACCTTTGTCGGGGACTGCGTGGCCTTCGCTGGGCAGCTTGCGGGAGTCCCCGACGTCGCCACCGGCAGGTTTGATGTCTGCGTAGGGTGACTGTTTGAACCCTGACGCGTGCACCAAGACTCTGCGCCGCGGTCCGCCCATCCCGCCGGCCGCATCGCCTCTCGTCGTGGGGGCCATCACTGGTCGGCTTGATCGGGACTGCGCAGCCCCGGCAGCAGCCGTCTCATCGAAGGCTTCACCGGCCGCAGCCAGGGCATGCGCCCGCTCATCTGCTTCGGACAGCTCGGCATGGACGGCCTCGAGCCCACCTCGGCTCCAGGCCTCCCACAGCCCGGACAGCTCCCAGGCGCCGGTGGCCCGCAGGGAGACACCTTTGGGCCCGGTTCGGCGCAGGATGCCCCTGACGAGAAGCATCCAGGAGTGGAAAACCGTTGCGGCATAAGGGCCTTGGACATCCTCGAAGAAAGTGGCGTCGACCGGGCCGGTTGAGTCGTCCAGGGTGAGAAACACCACGCGTCGTCCCGAACGAATCGGTGGCGTCTGCGTGGCAACCTTGACCCCCGCGACCCACAGCTCGGAGCGACTGCGCGCTCCGAGCAGCTCGCTGGATCGGGTCACTCCGAGCGCCCGCAGCATCGGAGCATAGAAGTCGATGATGTGGGCGCTGGCATCCAGCCCCAGGATGTCCAGCTCGGCCCTGACCCGCTCCGCCCCCGTCATCTCGGGCAGACCCGTGGACATGGTGAGCTCGGGGGTGTCCCCCAGATCGAGGGAGAGCTGCATGGGCTGCGCCTGAGCCGGTATGACGGGCAGTCCTCCCTGGGACTGTGCCGCAGCCAGAAGCCGCACGTCGCGCGTCCCTGCGCTGGTCGCCCTCGCCAGGGCCGCCTCCTGGGTCGCCGCAGCGGCCCTGGAGATGCCACGGGATGTACGAGGTGCCACCCTGCGACCAGACCGGCGCACCGATCGAGTCCATCGGTCGAGCTCGGCCACGTGCAGCAACAGGTCGCGGCGGGTCACCCGACCACGTCGCCCAGTCATACCGCTGCTGCTGGAGACCGTCGTGCCGCCGATTCCGTAGAGCGAGTCGAATCCTCCGGCCATGACCAGCCGCTCGACCACCGGACGACTGACCTGGGCGCGCTGCCAGAAGTCGGCGAGGGTGAAGTAGTGCTGGCCCGCCAGGGTGCGCTGTACCTCGGCGTCGCTGATGCCCTTGACATCAGCCAGGGAGAGCCGGATGCCGTAGGCCCGCCCATCGGGCAGGTCGGCGGCCAGGCGCCGTTCAACGCGGGCGACATCAACAGAGCCGAAGTCGCTGTCGAAATCTCTGCAGAAGTCGCCGCCACCGTCGCAGTCTTTGTCGCAGTCTTTGTCTCCTTGCGCCCACGACCCGACCGGTTCCACCCGGTAGCTCTCGCCTGAGGCGTTGACGTCCAGGCCCAAAATGGTGATGCCCAGGTTGCGGGCGTCGTCCAGGATCAGCCGTTTGGGATACATGCCCGGATCATGGGTAAGCACACCGGACAGGAAGGCCGCCGGGTGATGAGTCTTCAGCCATGCCGACTGGTAGGTGGGTAGTGCGAACGCTGCCGCATGGGCCTTGCAGAACCCGAAAGATGCGAACGCCTTGAGAACCCCCCAGATCCGGTCAACCGCAGCAGGCTCGTAGCCCCTGGCTGCCGCGGCCGGTCGCCACCATGCCTCGACGTCCAGCTGGCCCTGAGGTGATCCGAGTGCCCTGCGCACCTCGTCGGCCTGGGCCAGGGTGACACCGGTGGTCTCGGCAACGATCTTGAGCACCTGTTCGTGGAAGA
>JBDTMW010000038.1:0-12337 GCA_039934065.1 Actinomycetota bacterium
CGACCAGACCTTAGCGAACCGGTTCTGACCGCCTTGCCTCGGGTGACATCGTCGCCGCAAGGCGAGGGCCTCGCGCATGCCGTCGCCGTCGTCGACCTGCTCTGGCCGTTGTTGCGGGATCGGTAGCACCTGTTTCCTTCCGCGGTAAGAAGTGATGCGCACGTGCCGTGGCTGACGGTCAGTCCCGGACAACCACCGCGCTCGAGGCCCAGGCACGTCGCTCGGCTGCCACGGCCTGAATCGTCTGGAGCTGCTCGCGGACCCGCAGCGGCGCAGTGCCCCCCTTGGCGTCCCGGGACTCCAGCGACCCGGGAACGGAGAGGACGTCGCGCACGGCCGGAGTGAGGTGCACCGAGATGGACGCCAGGTTCTCGTCGGTAAGGTCCCAGAGCTCGATCCCGCGGCCTTCACACTCCCGGACACATGCGCCTGCGACCTCGTGGGCAATGCGGAACGGCACGCCTTGTCGGACGAGCCACTCAGCGATGTCAGTAGCCAGCGAAAACCCTTGCGGCGCAAGCGACTCAAGTCGGTCGGTGTTGAACCTCAGGGTCGCGACCATGCCGGCGAAAGCCGGGAGCAGGACTTCGAGGGTGTCGACCCCGTCGAAAACAGGCTCCTTGTCCTCCTGCAGATCGCGGTTGTAGGCCAGCGGCAGACCCTTGAGGGTCGTGAGCAGGCCGGTGAGGTCCCCCACGAGACGTCCAGCCTTGCCGCGTGCCAGCTCAGCCACGTCGGGGTTCTTCTTCTGCGGCATGATGCTCGACCCCGTCGAGTAGGCGTCGTCGAGGGCAACGAACGAGAACTCCTTGGTGGCCCAGATCACGACCTCCTCAGCCAGCCGGGAGACATCCACCGCAGCCATGGCGCTGACAAAGGCGAACTCCGCTGCGAAGTCGCGGCTCGACGTGCCGTCGATGGAGTTCTCCACCGCACCGGTGAAGCCGAGGTCAGCGGCGACCGCCTCGGGATCCAGCCCCAGTGAGCTCCCCGCCAGCGCTCCCGACCCGTAGGGCGACACGGCCGTTCGTCGGTCCCAGTCCTGCCAGCGCTCCACATCTCGCAAGAGGGCCCACGCGTGGGCCAGCAGGTGATGGGCCAGCAGCACCGGCTGGGCGTGCTGGAGGTGGGTGCGGCCCGGCATCGCCACGTCGATGTGCTGGCTCGACTGCCACACCAAGGCATCCACGACGTCCAGCACCAGCGCACTCACGCTTCGGGCATGGTCACGCAGGTACATCCGGAAGAGGGTGGCCACCTGGTCGTTACGTGAGCGGCCGGCACGAAGCCGGCCGCCGACGTCAGCGCCAACGCGCTCGATCAGGCCCCGTTCTAGTGCGGTGTGAACGTCCTCGTCGTCCTCGTCGGGACCGAACTGCCCCGACGCCACGTCAGCCCGAAGCCGCCCGAGCCCGTCGAGCATGACCGCCAGGCTCTCGTCGTCGAGCAGCCCGGCGCGGTGCAGCACCCGCGCGTGCGCCCGTGAACCGGCGATGTCGTAGGGGGCCAGCCGCCAGTCGAAGTGGGTGGACTTTGAAAGGGCAGTCAGCGAGTCCGATGCACTCCCGGCGAAACGTCCGCCCCACAGGCTGACCTTGCCCGCCTGCTCCCCGCCGGGGGTGCCCAGGGCGCCGGCGTCCGGCATACCGCTGGGGTTGCTGGGGTCCAAACGGCTCACCCGACCTGCCGCAGGTCGCGACTGGCCGCGATCTTGCTGGACAGCCCGTGCAGCTCGATGAAGCCCTTGGCCTGGCTCTGGTCGAAGGTGTCGCCGGCGTCGTAGGTGGCCAGGCCGAAGTCGTAGAGGCTGGACGCCGAACGACGGCCGCTGACCACGGCGCGACCGCCGTGCAGCGTCATCCTGATGTCGCCGGACACGTGCTCCTGCGTGGATGCCACGAACGCATCGAGTGAGCGTTTGAGCGGGCTGTACCACAGACCGTCGTAGGTGAGCTCGCCCCACTTCTGCTCGACGCCACGCTTGTAGCGGCCGAGCTCGCGCTCGATCGTGACGTTCTCGAGCTCCTGGTGCGCGGTGATCAGGGCGAGTGCGCCGGGTGCCTCGTAGATCTCGCGGCTCTTGATGCCGACAAGACGGTCCTCGACCAGGTCAAGCCGGCCGACGCCGGCGTTTCCGGCCCGCTCGTTGAGCTTCTGGATGGCCTGAAGGACGCTGACCTTCTCGCCGTCGATGGCGACCGGCACACCAGCCTCGAAGGTGATGACAACCTCGTCGGCTTCGTGCGGGCGTGCCGGGTCCTTGGTGTAGGTGTACAGGTCCTCGACGGGCGCGTTCCAGATGTCCTCGAGGAAGCCGGTCTCGACCGCGCGGCCGAAGACGTTCTGGTCTATGGAGTACGGGTTCTTCTTCGTGGTCTCGATCGGCAGGTTGTGCTTCTCGGCGTAGTCGATGGCCTTGTCACGAGTCAGCGCGAGGTCTCGGACCGGGGCGATGCAGGTGAGCTCTGGGGCAAGTGAGGCGATGCCCACCTCAAAGCGGACCTGGTCGTTGCCCTTGCCGGTGCAACCGTGACCGACGACGGTGGCGCCATGCTGCTCGGCAGCCAGAACCAGGTGCTGGACGATCAGGGGACGGCTCAGCGCCGAGATCAGCGGGTAGCGGTCCATGTAAAGGGCGTTCGCCTGGATCGCCGGGAGGCAGTACTCGTTGGCGAACTCGTCACGGGCGTCGGCCACGTAGGCCTCGACGGCGCCGCAGTCCAGCGCGCGCTGGCGGATGACTTCGAGGTCCTCTCCGCCCTGCCCGAGGTCGACGGCAACGGCAACGACCTCGGCGCCGATGGCATCGGCGATCCAGCCGATGGCGACCGAGGTGTCCAGGCCTCCGGAATATGCGAGAACTACGCGGTCAGTCACGGGGACTCCTTTGTGATGTCATCGTGTCCGACGACGGTGATGTCATCGTCGGTAGGACGATGTGTGGGTCTGCGGGGTGGGCTCACGGTTCGGTCCGGCTTGTCATGGCCGGCCAGAGCCAGCAACCGGCTCACCAGGGCCCGGCTCTGCCGTGCTCCAGGCGTGATGATCATGACGGTGTCGTCGCCCGCGATAGTGCCCAGGATCTCCGGTTCATCAGCCTGGTCGAGCGCAGCGGCGAGGTAGTTGGCGGCTCCCACCGGCGTGCGCAGCACCACGAGGTTGGCAGCGGGCCGTGCGGTGACGAGCAGCTCCTCGCACTGACGACGCAGGCGTGAGGCGACCTCATCGGGGGCCGGGGCTGCACGGACCGTGCGATCGCCTCCCAGCGCGGGCACGGCATAGACGAGGGTCTTGCCCTCGCGGACCTTGACGGCACCCAGCTCGACGAGGTCACGGCTCAGGGTCGCCTGGGTGGTCTCGAAACCTTCGCGCGACAGGATCTCCAGGAGCTCGCCCTGGGAGCGAATGCTGCGGTGCCCGAGGATGTCGAGGATGAGCTGACGTCGGCCGGCCACGGTCTGCGGGATCACGGCGTCGGCCCCAGCCCGTCGAGGAGGTCAGGCAGTGCGGCCACGAAGGAGTCGATCTGCAGGTCGGTGACCACCAGCGGGGGCGCGAGCCTGAGTGCGTTGGGCGTCGGTGCGTTGATGATGAAGCCCGCCTCGAGGGCACGCTCAGCGACGACCGAGGCGACGTCGGCCGACAGCACGATGGCACGCAGGAGGCCGGTCCCTCGAACTCCTGAGATCAGCGGATGGCCCAGCGCCGCAACCGCATCGGACAGGTGGTTGCCAACCGACGCAACATGCGCGAGCAGCCCGTCCTTCTCGATCGTGTCGAGAACGGCCAGCCCTGCGGCGGCCGCCAGAGGGTTGCCACCGAAGGTACTTCCGTGCTGGCCTGGCGTGAGCAGCCCGCTGACCTCCCACCCGAAGGTCACCAGGGCACCGATCGGCACGCCTCCGGCCAGCCCCTTTGCCACCGTGATGGCGTCGGGGAGGACGCCGGCCTGCTGGAAGGCGAACCACGTGCCCGTACGGCCCACCCCGGTCTGGACCTCGTCGAGGATGAGCAAAGCCCCTGTCGCTGTGGTCAGCTCGCGGGCCAGCTGCAGGTATGCCGGGTCGGCGGCGAGCACTCCAGCCTCGCCCTGGATCGGCTCCAGGAACACGGCCGCGACGTCGGCGGTGACGGCAGCGCGCAGGGTGCTTTCGTCATTCAGCGGGATGTGAACGACTGACGGGATGAGCGGCGCGAACGGCTCGCGATAGGCGTGCTTGTGGGTCAGTGCCAGCGCCCCGGTGCTGCGCCCATGGAAGGACCCCTCCGCAGCGATGAGCTTGGTACGGCCCGTGCGTCGGCTGAGCTTGATCGCCGCCTCGATCGCCTCGGTGCCTGAGTTGGCGAAGAACACGGCCGAGCCGTCGGGTGCCTCCGCAATGGTCAAGAGCCGCTCGGCCAGCTCGATCTGAGGCGGGCTGGCAAAGAAGTTGGAGACATGGATCAGGGAGGCAGCCTGTCCGGAGATCGCATCGATGACCGCAGGGTGTCCGTGGCCAAGTGAGTTGACGGCTATTCCGGCCAGCAGGTCGAGGTATCGCTTTCCGTCGGCATCCCATACGTAGCAACCCTCCCCGCGGGTCAGGACAGCCTTCGGACGACCGAAAACACCCATCAACGAATGTGCATAGCGATCAAGGTAGGCCGCGTTGTCCAGGGCGGTGGTCATGATCGGTCCGGGATGATCATCGTGCCGATGCCCTCACTGGTGAATACCTCGAGCAACAGCGAGTGCGGCTGGCGGCCGTCGATGACGTGCGCTTGCGGCACGCCTCCGGTGACGGCACGCACACACGCGTCCAGCTTGGGCACCATGCCGTCGCTGACGCGGGTGAGCAGGTCCGCTGCCGCGCTCAACGTCAGCTGCGAGAGCAGAGAGTCCTTGTCCGGCCACCTGG
The DNA here is from genome assembly GCA_039934065.1 of Actinomycetota bacterium. Lineage (GTDB taxonomy): Bacteria > Actinomycetota > Actinomycetes > Actinomycetales > Dermatophilaceae > UBA4719. Next base: position 4,899 of record JBDTMW010000038.1, read on the forward strand.
CGTAGACCCCCTCGACATCGGTCAGCACCACAAGCTTCTCGGCCTTCAGCGCGATCGCAAGAGCTGAGGCCGCAGAGTCCGCGTTGACGTTGAGCACCTGGCCATCGACATCGAGGTCAGGAGCCACCGTCGAGACCACCGGAATCCGGCCGGCGTCAAGGATGTCCATGACCGCTGACGGATTCACACTCACTACGTCGCCGACCAGGCCAAGGTCCACAGATACGCCATCGATGTCTACCGTTCGCCTGCGTGCCCCGAACAGCCCGGCGTCCTCGCCCGACAGACCCACTGCCAGTGGTCCGTGCTGGTTGAGCAGCCCGACCAGCTCGCGCCCCACCTGACCGGTGAGAACCATCCGGACGACCTCCATGACCTCGGGGGTGGTCACCCGCAGGCCGGCCTTGAACTCGGTGACCAGGCCGAGCCTGTCCAGCATGGCAGCGATCTGCGGGCCGCCACCGTGCACGACGACCGGACGCAGTCCGGCGTAGCGCAAGAACATGATGTCCTGGGCGAAGGCCGCCTTGAGGCTGTCATCGACCATGGCGTTGCCGCCGTACTTGACGACGATCAGCGCCCCCCGGAACCGCTCGAGCCACGGCAACGCCTCGACCAGGGTGTGCGCCTTGGCCGCCGCGGCAGCCAGCCGGCGCTGTCGGTCAGCCGTCCTGACCGTGCCTTGTGCGCCCAGGTCGGCGTTCCGCTCGGACGTGCTCACGGGGCCACGCCCGAAGTCGGCAGTCCGGTTGTCTCGGGCAGCCCCAGGGCCAGGTTGGCGCACTGCACGGCGGCGCCGGCCGTTCCCTTGGTCAGGTTGTCCACTGCCGCGACGACGATGACCCGCCCAGTCCGTTCATCCAGCGTCACCTGGAGGTGGACGTTGTTGCTGCCCAGCACGTCTGCGGTGCGAGGCCACTGGCCGTGCGGCAACAGGTGGACGAAGGGTTCGTCGTCGTAGGCCGCGTGCCACGCGTCGCGCAGAGTGTCTGGTGCAAGACCGGGCTTCACCTTTGCCGTGCACGTGGCCAGGATGCCTCGCGGCATCGGCGCCAACGTGGGTGTGAACGAGACCGTCACCTGCCGCCCGGCCGAAGCGCCGAGGTTCTGCTCGATCTCGGGCGTATGCCGATGGACGCCGCCTACCCCGTAGGGCGACATGGAGCTCATCGTCTCGGCGCCCAGAAGATGTGGCTGGGGCGACCTGCCCGCGCCCGAGGTGCCGCTGGCCGCGACGATGACGACGTCATCCCCCTCCAGAAACCCCTCGACAAACCCTGGCGCCAGCGCCAGCGAGCAGGCCGTGGGGTAGCAGCCGGGTATCGCGATTCGGCGAGCGCCCGCCAACGCCTCGCGGCCCTTGAGCCCCAGGGGCAGCGGCAGCTCGGGCAAACCGTAGGGCCAGGTTCCCGCATGGCCGCTGCCGTAGAAGTGCCGCCACTGCTGGGCGTCAGCCAACCGGAAGTCGGCACCGCAGTCGATCACGATCACGTCATCCGGCAGCCGGTCCACCAGTGCAGCAGAGGCGCCGTGAGGCAGCGCAAGGAAGACGATGTCATGGCCGGCCAGCGTCTCTGGGCTGGTGTCGAGGAACACTCGGTCAGCCATCGCCGGCAGGTGGGGGTGGACGGCGCCCAGGCTGGCGCCCGCGCTGGAGTCAGCTGTGAGGGCTCCCACACGCAGGTCGGGGTGTCCCAGCACCAGCCGCAGAATCTCTCCTCCGGCATAGCCGCTCGCGCCCGCTATCGCCACCGTGACCATTTGCATGACTATACACAGTTACGGGAACTTATGCAGAAACAGACAGCTCAAGCTCCGCGCTGGACCGCACCCACCGTGGTGGCCGCCGTCGCGATCGCCCTGTCGCGGAAGCCGTTGACCTCCTTGGTGGTCAGGGTGCGATCGGGAGCCCGGAACACCAGGTGGTAGGCCAGCGACTTGTGTCCCGGACCGACCTGGTCCCCGCGGTAGATATCCATCAGCCAGACCGACTCGAGCATCTCGCCCGCTCCCTGCCACAGCGACGCCTCGAGGGCTGCCGCACTGACCTGCTCATCGACGACCAGGGCCACGTCGCTCTGGGCCACCGGATGGGTGGACAGCTCGCTCGCCTGCACCGTGATATCGCTGGCCGCCGTCAGGACATCGACGTCTAGCTCGCCGGCGCAGGTACGGGACGGCAGGCCCAGAGCGGCAACGACCTTGGGGTGCAGCTCCCCGGCGTGACCCACCAGCGTTCCGTCGGCCAGCTCCAGCCGGGCGCACCGGCCCGGATGCCACGGCGCATGGTCGTCGGCGGTGACCACCAGGTCCACCGCCAGCGCAGCGGCGAGTGCCCTGGCCGCGCCGACAGCATCGGTCCAGTCGGCGCGGCGGCCAGGCCCCCACCACCCGGCCGGGTCGGCGTCACCGGTCAGGGCGTACGCGACTCTTCGCGGCTGAGGAGGCACTGCCGCCATGATCTGCGCGATGGTCACGTCGTCCGGGCGCGCCGCCGTGCCCGGCACCGGTGCGGCCTGCGGCTCCCACAACGGGCGAGTGACCAGTCCCATCTCGAAGATGGCCGTATCCCGGGCCCCCCGGGAGACGTTACGGCGCAGCGCCTCGACCATCGTCGAGAAGACCGAGGTGCGCATCAGCGGGGCCTCATCCGAGAGGGGGTTGGCGATCCGCACCGTCGTCCGGCGAGGGTCGTTGGCCTCCAGGCCGAGATCATCGTGGTTCTTGGCCGACACGAACGGATAGGTGAGGACCTCGACGAAGCCCTGTTCGGCGAGGGCGTTGGCCGCAACCCGCCGCACCCGCTGTCCATGGGTCAGCCCGCGCCCGCTGCCCGCCTGCGGAAGCACCGAGGGGATCTGGTCGTAGCCGCGCAGCCGGACGACCTCTTCGGCGAAGTCCGGCCCGTTGTTCAGGTCGGGTCGCCATGAGGGCGGCAGCACCGAAAGGCCCGCTGCCCTCTCGAGAACGTCACAGCCGATCTCGCGCAGGGTCTCGATGACCTCTTCGGTGGTGTAGGGCAGACCGACCAGCCTGGCCGGCAGACCAGGGTCGAGGTCGATCCGCGGACGGGCCGGACGATGATCGACGTCGGTGACCCCCTCATCGGCGACTCCCCCGCCGAACTCGGTCAGCAGGTCAACCGCCAGCTGCGCGGCGACGTCGGTGACGTCCGGGTCCACGCCGCGCTCGAAGCGTTTCGAAGCCTCGGTGATCAGCCTGTGCCGACGAGACGACCGAGCCACCGAGGTCGGGTCGAAGTGCGCAGCCTCCACCAGCACGTCCGTGGTGGACGGGCCCACCTCTGAGGTCGCCCCACCCATCAGCCCGGCGATGGCCAGCACAGCCGTGCCACCTTCGGTGATCAGCAGGTCCTGGGGGTAGAGCGTGCGCACCACTCCATCGAGGGTCTTCAACGTCTCACCGGCTTGCGCGCGACGCACCACGATCGGCCCCTGCAACGTCGAGACGTCGAACGCGTGCAACGGCTGGCCCAGCATCAGCATCACGTAGTTGGTCACGTCGACAGGCAGCGAGATGGGTCGCATCCCCATCTGGGTGAGTCGCTTGACCATCCACGCCGGCGACGAGGCAGACGGGTCGACTCCTCTCACGATCCGGGCCACGTATCGGTCGCAGCCCTCGCGGTCGTTCAGCGGCGCCTGGTCGGCCAGCTGGACGGCATACCCGCTGGTGTTGGCCGGGGCGGTCGTGAGGGCAGCGGGGTCACGGAAGGTCCCGCCCGTAGCGTGGGCGTACTCGCGAGCCATGCCGCGCATGCTGAGGCAGTAGCCGCGGTCGGGAGTGACGGTGACCTCGACGACCTCGTCGGCCAGGGCGAGAAGCTCGATCGCGTCGTCTCCCGGGGTCAGCCTGGCCGCCTCCGGTTCGCCGAGGAACGACTCAAGCACGATGATGCCGTCGCTCTCTTCACCCAGGCCCAGCTCGCGTGCGGAGCAGATCATCCCGTTGCTGACGTGGCCATAGGTCTTGCGGGCACCGATGGCGAAGCCACCCGGCAGGACGGCACCCGGCAGCACGACGACGACGAGGTCGCCGACGGCAAAGTTCGTGGCACCACAGATGATCCCCTGAGGCGTTCCCTCGGTCAGCCGCTGACCGTTCTGGCCCACGTCGACCTGGCACCAGCGGATCGGCTTGCCGTTCTTCTGCGGCTCGTCGACGATCTCGAGAACGCGACCGACGACAAGAGGACCGGTGATGTCACCACCGTGCAGGTCCTCCTCCTCAAGTCCCAGCCGGACCAGGCTCGCGGCGACCTCACGGCCGGTTGCGACCGGCGCGCCCTCGACATACTCACGCAGCCATGAAACTGGCGCCCGCATCAGATCTCCATCCCGAACTGCGTGCTGAAGCGCACGTCTCCCTCAAATATCTCGCGCATGTCCTTGACCCCGTGACGCAACATCAGCGCCCGCTCGATGCCCATGCCGAAGGCGAAGCCGGTGTAGCGGTCAGGGTCGATGCCGCAGGCCGTGAGCACGTCGCGGTTGACCATTCCGCATCCACCCCACTCGATCCAGCCGGTGCCGCCACATGTTCGACACGGCGCGGCACTCGTGGCGCCACGGCAGATGAAGCACCGGAAGTCCAGCTCTGCGCTGGGCTCGGTGAACGGGAAGTAAGACGGTCGTAGCCGCGTCTCGAGACCCTGCCCGAAGAGCGCCTCGACGAAGTGGTCGAGCGTGCCACGAAGGTGCGCCATGGTCAGTCCTTCGGCGATCGCAAGCCCCTCGATCTGGTGGAAGACTGCCGAGTGCGTCGCATCGAGCTCGTCGGTCCGGAATACCTTGCCGGGGCAGACGATGTACAGCGGCAGGTCCCGCTCGAGCATCGACCGGACCTGGACCGGTGAGGTGTGGGTGCGCAGGACAAGTCCGGCGTCGGGTGGGTCGACGAAGAACGTGTCCTGCATCTGGCGGGCAGGGTGGTCGACGCCGAGGTTCAGCGCGTCGAAGTTGAACCACTCGGACTCGACCTCTGGCCCTTCGGCGATCTCCCAGCCCATGGCCACGAAGATGTCGCCGATGCGTTCGGAGACCAGCTCGAGGGGGTGACGTGCGCCCAGCGGACGGCGTGCCACTGGTGCAGTGACGTCGACCGCCTCGTCGACCAGCAACCGTGCGTCTCGTTCGGTCTCGAGCTCGCTCTGACGCGCAGCCAGAGCCTTGGCAACCTGCCCGCGCGCCATACCGACTCGTTTGCCGGCGTCAGCCTTTGCGGTCGGAGGCAAGGCCCCGATCTCGCGGTTCGCCTGGGACAGGGGGCTGGCATCACCCTGATGGGCCAGGCGAGCGGTCTTGAGCGAGTCCAGCGAGTCTGCGGCGGCAAAGGCAGCCAGGGCTTCAGTGACGGCCGTGGCGAGTGCGGCCGGGTCGAGGGCGCTGACTTCGACGGGGTCATAGCTCTTGTTGGGTCCAGACATCGGTTTCCCTGCTGTTCGATTGGTGGCCGTTGACGACGTGGCGTTCCGGTGATCGTTGGTCCCCTGGAAGAACCTTCAGACGACGTGCTCGGGGGCGCCGGCGGGCAAGGTGAACTTGAACTCGGCCCCTCCGCTTGCGGCCGGGCCGACGCTGATCGTCCCACCGTGGGCCTCGACGAGACCTCGCACGACGTACAAACCCAGGCCGGTGCCCCCGCGTGTTCGACCATGCCAGAAGCGGGTGAAGATCATGGGGTAGTGCTCCGGAGAGATGCCCTCGCCCTCGTCGCTGATCGTGACCGCAACGGCCACGTCATCGTCGACACCGACCGGTTCAACCGACATGCTGACAGTTCCCGCACCGTGGCGGACGGCATTCTCCATCAGGTTCGCCAGGATCTGGTCAAGCCGGTCAGGGTCGGCCCACACCTCAGGCAGCGCCCCCGCGTAGCCGTCGATAACGAACTGCTCACGCTCATGGCCGCTGGCCACGAATCGTTCGATGTGCCGGTTGATGGCCGCGGGAACGTCCACCGGCTGCTTGCGCACCTGGAGACGGCCTGAGTCGATTCGGGAGATGTCGAGAAGCTCGGTGATCAGTCGGGTGACCCGGTCCGCGTCGGCCTCGATGGTCTGCAGCATCAAACGCTTCTGGTCGTCGGTGAAGCGGTCCCAGCGACGCAGAAGTGTCGACGAAAAACCCTTCACCGAGGTGAGCGGTGAGCGCAGCTCGTGGGCAACCGTGGAGATCAGGGCGGAGCTGTTGGCTTCGGCGCGTTGACGTGCCTCTGCGTCACGGAGCGCCACGACCACCTGGGTGACCGGCATACTGCGTCCGGGGCGCACATACCTGGCGGTCACCAGGACCTCGCACCGACCGGGGATGATCAGCAGCTTCTCCCGGTGACCTGAGCGGATGGCCAGTCCCCCCCACGGATCGGTGCACGCCCACCACGAGCGACCATCGTTCTCCTGCAACGGCATCGCCAACCGGATGTCTTGTCCGAGCAGCTTCGATGCAGGGGCTCCGACAATCACGGCCGCACGCTCGTTGGCGTAGATGATGAGCCCCTGCTCGTCGGCAACCAAGAGACCGTCAGGGTGCATGTCAGAAATATCAAGGTGCCATCGGGCGGAGCGCTCACCATCCGATTCGCTCGCCCCGTATCCCATATGGGTGACTTTAGCGACTCTGGGGGCCGGTGCGCTGCACGGCCGCCGATGCGTAGAGACAAACGGTCGCGGCCATGGCCAGGTTCAGTGACTCGGCCTTGCCGTATATCGGGACACGGACCACCGCGTCGCATGCCTCCCGGGTGCCGGACTCGAGGCCCCAGGCCTCGTTTCCCATCACCCAGGCATGGGGTTTGGCCAGGTCGATGTCGCCCAACAATGACTGCCCGGAGCCATCGGTCGCCAGCAGGGCCAGACCAGAGCCGCGGACCCGGTCCAGCAGTTCGGGAACAGGCACACCAACCACGATCGGCAGGTGGAACAGTGACCCAGCCGTCGACCGAACCACCTTGGGGTTGTAGATGTCGACACTGGAGTCGCTGACCAGGACGGCGTCGGCCCCGGCCGCATCGGCGCTGCGGATGACGGTGCCGAAGTTGCCGGGGTCGCGAACGTTGGCCAGGATCACCAGGAGTCTGGGGCGCAGCCCGAGCACCACGTCAAGAGCGACATCAACGGGCCGGCAGACAGCCAGGAGCCCCTGCGGGACCTTCGTGTCGCACATGGCCGCGAGGACCTCGTCGCTCACCCTGTGCAGGTGCAAGCCAGTCGCCCGGGCCGCGTCGAGGATGGCTGTATGCCGACCGGACGCCTGCGTGGCGAAGTAGAGTTCCTTGACCACATCCGGGCGGTGCGCGACCACCTCGCCAACCGCCTGGGGACCCTCGGCGAGGAAAACACCCTCGCGTTCACGCGCAGCGCGCCGGCTCAACGCCCGCACCGACCTGACCCGGTCGGAGCCGACGTTGGTCAGCATCTG
>JBDTMW010000039.1:0-12025 GCA_039934065.1 Actinomycetota bacterium
CGTCAGCGGACGCGGGTTCAATTCCCGCCACCTCCACCACTCATGGGCACGTCGCGCTGCGCATCGTCAACGACGAAGGGCTCGATCTTGCGATCGGGCCCTTCGTCTTCGCCAGCGAAACCCCCAAGGAAAAGGCGAAGGATTGTGGGCGTCGGAACACCCACAATCTTTCGCTTTGTCCGGTTCTTCAGGTCGAAAGCCGCAGGAGCGTGACCCCGGACAAGGTCCTGACCTCCACGGCTGCGAGGTCTTTGCGAGCCAGTGAGCTCGCGCCGCGGATGGTGAGCTGGCGGTCCGGCAGTGCCTTCCAGGTCGCAACCTGCTGCACAGCGCCGCCACGGTCGATGACGACCAGCGCATAGGGGTATCCCGCGGCTGGGAACGAGCCCTTGGCGCTGTACGAGCAGGTCAGGTCGATACGCGTGCCCCACGCCATGTCGACCAGGCGCGCGCTGGCGGTGACCGGCGACGGCACCACAGCGGTCATGGCCAGGTTCGCGGAGCCCGAAACCGTGGAAGCGGTTGGCGCAGCTGGCGGTTGGGCGGGGGAGTCGGCGCCGTTGAGAGCTGCTGCCCCCACCGCGATCAGGACTGCCGCCGCGGCAGCTGAAGTCCCGACAAACAGACGACGTCGTCCGCGCTCGCGGCGCACTGCTCGCGCCAACGAAGGCAGCAGCGTCTCCGGCGGGGCCTCGACTTCTGCGGTCAGCTCCTCGAGCGAGACAGCGGACATCAGACCGGGCAGGCCGGCGAGCGCGCCGACGGAGCTGGCGCAGGAAGCACAGACCTTGAGGTGTTCCTCGAACTCGCGTCGTTCGACCGGCGACAGGGCGCCCAGAACGTACGCCGCATCATGCAGTGCGAACTCATCGGTGCTCATGCGCCCACTCCCATTTCTTCCAGCGCCAGGCGCAGGGCGCGAAGTGCATAGTGCGTGCGTGACTTCACAGTCCCCTCGGGGATGTCGAGCCGTCGGGCCGCTTCGGCCACCGAGCGTCCGCGGTAGTAGCACTCGACCAAGACCGCGCGGTGGTCGTCGGACAGCTGGCGCAGGGCGTCCGCGACGACCCAGGACTGCAGCAGCCGATCGGTCTCATCGCCCACCTGCGGGATCTCGGGGAGCTCAGCGGTCGTCACCTCGAGCTGTGCGCGGCGGGTGCGCCACTCGTCGATGACCAGGTGGCGCGCGACAGTGAGGAGCCATGCCCGCGCCGAGCCCTGGGACTGGTCGAGCACCTTGGGGTTGCGCCAAGCCCGCAGGAGGGTCTCCTGTACGACGTCCTGAGCGCGCGCACGATCGCCGTTCGTCAGGCGTACGCAGTAGCCCCATAGGGCGGCCGCGTGCTCGTCGTGCAGCGCTTGCATGAGCTCCGGCTGGCTGTCGCTCAATGGTCCTCCTACCGACTACACGCTGGGCGCCTACGGCCGGTTCACCATCCGTGCGACGTGCGGGCGATCTGGTCAGACCTGAGCCGAACGCGCAGCTTCCTCTTCGGCGACCTGAGCCTTGATGGCCACCATGTCGAGCCCGCGAACCCCCTCGATGACCGAGCTCAGCCCGGCAGCAGGGAGTGCCCCCGGCTGGGCGAACACGAGGATGCCCTCCCGGAACGCCATCAACGTGGGGATCGAGGTGATGCTGGCCATCTCGGCGAGATACGGCTCGGCCTCGGTGTCGACCTTGCCGAACACGATGTCCGGGTTGGCGACCGCAGCCGCTTCGAAGACCGGGGCAAAGCTGCGGCACGGACCGCACCACGCGGCCCAGAAGTCGACCAGCACGATGTCACCCTCCTCGATCGTCTTCTCGAAGGTGGTCTCGGTCAGTTCGATGGGGCTCATGGAGTCTGCAACGGACAGGATCTGGCGTCCATTCCCGCGCGGTCTCCAGGTCACTGGCAGGCTCAGTCCCATGAACAACGTGAATGACGGGATTGCCGCCTACTGGGACGAGTACGCCGACGCGTATGACGCTGAACCCGACCACGGCCTCGGTGACCTGGCGACGCGGGAGGCCTGGCGGTTACTGCTCGAGCGCTGGCTGCCGGCGCAGCCGAGTGACGTCGCCGACCTGGCCTGTGGCACCGGTTCGCTGACCGCGCTCGTTGCCGGGCTCGGTCATCGCGCCGTGGGGGTCGATCTGGCCGGCAACATGGTGGAGCGGGCCAGGGTCAAGACCGCTGAGTTCGGTGAGCTAGTCACGATCAGACAGGGCGACGTCTCGGCACCGTCGCTAGGGCCGGAAAGCGTTGACGTGATCCTGGCGCGACACATTCTCTGGACCCTGCCCGACCCGTTTGCCGCGCTCGCCGGCTGGCGTTCGCTGCTTCGTCCCGGTGGCCGTTTCCTGCTTGTCGAGGGTCGTTGGTGGTCGGTGGGCGACGAGGACTATGACGACGACGCCCGTATGCCGTGGGCTGGCGGAGTGCGCGCGGTCGACCTGGCAGCCGCGTTGGACCCGCTGGTCCGGCGGGTCGAGATCACGCCGCTGACCGACCCGGTGCTGTGGGGCAAGGAGATCATGGACGAGCGGTACCTACTCGTCGGGGATGTCTGAGCCGCCACGCGCACTGAGCCGCCACGCGCACTGAGCCGCCACGCACACTGAGCCGCCACGCGCACGAAGCCCACAAGAGGCGATACCGGCCAGTAGTTGGCAAGATAACGCCATGACTGCCACCCCCTCAGTGTCCAACTCGATCACCGTCCGGCTGGAGCTTCCGGCCCGCCCCACCGCCGTCAGTGAGCTGACCACCGCGATCGAGCTCAGCGGGGGGCTGGTCACCGGGCTGGACGTCACCGCCTCGGGCCATGAGCGGCTGCAGGTAGATGTGACCGCGGCGGCACGAGACACCGCCCATGCCGATGAGATCGTGGAGGCGATGCGCGCTGTCCAGGGCGTGGAGATCGCCAAGGTGAGCGACCGCACCTTCCTGATGCACCTGGGCGGCAAGCTCAGGATCGAGTCCAAGGTGCCGATCCGGAACCGCGACGACCTGTCCATGGTCTACACGCCAGGGGTGGCACGGGTGTGCATGGCGATTGCCGAGAACCCCGCGGATGCGCGCAGGCTGACCATCAAGCGCAACACGGTCGCAGTCGTGACCGATGGGAGCGCGGTGCTGGGCCTGGGCAATATCGGCCCCCTGGCTGCCATGCCCGTGATGGAGGGCAAGGCAGCCTTGTTCAAGCGGTTCGGTGACATCGACGCGTTCCCGATCTGCCTCGACACCCAGGATGTCGACGAGATCGTGGCGGTGGTCAAGGCAATCGCGCCCGTCTTCGCAGGCATCAACCTGGAGGACATCTCGGCCCCGCGTTGTTTCGAGGTCGAGGCCCGGCTGCGCGCCGAGCTCGACATCCCGGTCTTCCACGACGACCAGCACGGCACCGCGATCGTGGTGCTCGCCGCGTTGCGCAACGCCCTGCGGGTGGTCGGAAAAGAGCTGAGCAAGGTCAGGATCGTGCAGAGCGGAGCCGGCGCTGCTGGCACCGCGGTCCTGAAGCTGCTGATGAAGGCCGGCGCCACCGACATCGTGGTCGCCGACAGCCGCGGTGCGATCCACAGCGCCCGAGAGGACATCGCCCGCGAGGGGCGGGCGAACCTGATCTGGCTCGCCGAGAACACCAACCGACGGGGAGTCACCGGCACACTCAAGGAGATCATGGCCGGTGCCGACGTCTTCATCGGTGTCTCGGCGCCCAACCTGCTCACCGGTGAGGACATCGCCACGATGAACCACGACTCGATCGTGTTCGCCCTGGCCAACCCCGACCCCGAGGTGAACATCGCGGACGCCTCCCAGCACGCAGCTGTTGTCGCTTCCGGACGCAGTGACGCCTCCAACCAGATCAACAACGTCCTGGTCTTTCCCGGCGTGTTCAGGGGGCTGTTGGACGCCCAGAGCAACGAGGTGACCGACGATGTCCTGTTTGCGGCAGCCAATGCCCTGGCGAACATCATCGGCGAGGACGAGCTCAACGCCGCCTACATCATCCCCAGTGTCTTCCACCCGGGTGTGGCCACAGTGGTGGCAGCTGCGGTCGAGGCCGCGGCGAGGGCAGGCATGACCACTCCGACCGTTTGACGACACCCCGGATGAGCGCGTCGCGCATCTCCGGCACGGGGGTCCGGTCGACCGGGTCGGGCTGGACGCGTTCGGGGATCAGGTGGTGCATGTCGTGACGGCGGACGAGTGCCCACCGGCGTACACCAGCTGTGGTGTGTTCTCCAGCTCGGCCAGGGGTCCCGGCGAGCCACAGCCGTGTTCACCACAGCGCCCGGTCACGTTCGATCAGCCCCTTTCAGTGCGTGGGCGAGGGCTCGAAGTGGCTGTGATCAAGTGCACATGAACGTGAGAACCCTTGAGATCCCTGTCAACCTCTAGCGAATGACCTCCCAGATCGACGACAGGCCGCAGGCCGTGGCCTCCCAGATCCAGACGCAGGCTCCGGCCTCGCCCCTGTCCGCCAGCCTCAAGCCACGGCACATCACGATGATCTCGATCGCCGGGGTCATCGGCGCAGGGCTGTTCATCGGTTCTGCCACCGCGATCAAGATCGCCGGGCCGGCGGTGCTCGTCTCCTACGCCATGGCCGGGCTGCTCGTGGTCCTGGTGATGCGGATGCTGGGCGAGATGGCCACGGCTCAGCCGGACACGGGCTCCTTCTCGACGTATGCCGACCGCGCCCTCGGGCGCTGGGCGGGCTTCTCCATCGGCTGGCTCTACTGGTGGTTCTGGGTCATCGTCATCCCGGTCGAGGCCACGGCGGGCGCAGCGATCATGCACGGCTGGGCCGGCAGCGTTCCGCAATGGGTCTTCGCCCTCGCGATCACCGCGCTGCTGATGGGCACGAACCTGTTCAGCGTCGCGAACTACGGTGAGTTCGAGTTCTGGTTCGCCCTGATCAAGGTCGTCGCCATCGTGGCCTTCATCGTGGTCGGCGTCCTGGCCATTGCCGGGCTTCTGCCGGGCGCTCACGTCTCAGGCCTCAGCAGACTCACCGCCAACGGTGGCTTCATGCCCAACGGTTTTGGTGCGGTCATCGCGGCCATGCTGGTGACGATCTTCTCGTTCATGGGCACCGAGATCGTCACCATCGCGGCGGCCGAGTCGCCGGACCCGGAGAAGGGCATCCGCAAGGCCGTGAACTCGGTGATCTGGCGGATCAGCCTCTTCTACCTCGGCTCCATCTTCATCGTCGTCTCGCTGGTCGCCTGGAACGCCAAGAACCTGACGGTGCGGGGCTCCTACCAGTCCGTGCTTGACCAGATCGGCCTCGGAAGGTTCTCGACACTCCTGGAGGTCGTGATCCTGACCGCCGTTGCGTCATGTCTGAACTCCGCGCTCTACACGGCCTCGCGGATGGCGTACTCGCTGTCCGCGCGTGGTGACGCCCCGGCATCGTGGTCCCGCACGACGAGACGTGGTGTTCCCGCGACGGCGATCGTCGCGAGCACGGCAGTGGGTTTCCTCGGAGTTGTCGGGAACTACCTGCTGCCGGGCCAGATCTTCGGCTACCTCCTGGCGACCTCAGGCGCCATCGCACTCTTCGTCTACCTCGTGATCGCGCTGTCGCAGTTGAGCATGCGCCGTGAGCTCGATGCCGCAGGGGTGCAGCCTGCCGTGCGCATGTGGGCCTTCCCTGCGCTGACCTGGCTGACGATCGCGTTCATCGCCGTCGTGCTGGTGATCATGGCGGTTCTGCCCGGTCAACGACTCGAGCTCTGGTTCAGCCTCGCCCTCGGCGCGGTGATCGTCGCCATCGGCGTGACGAAGCACAAAGGCAGGTCCCCGCTGCTGATCAGGTAACCGCGCCCGTGTCGGGCGAACGGGTACGGCGCGGCAGCCGGAGTGGGACGGATTCGGAATACCTGCGGGCACGCGGAAAGATGGGACCCATGAAGATCGCCCCTCCGTCTCGACGTCGATCACCCACGTCGCCAAGGTGGAGGCGGCGGTAGTGCGGGCCGCGATGGTCGCCTCGAGGACAGCCCCGGCGGTATGACCAGACTTCCCGAGAGTGCGCCCGGTACGGCGCGCGGCCTGCCTGCCGACAGGCCAAAGCGTTGGCGGCTGGTGGCTTTGGGCGTTGCCCTGGCCATCCAGCTGATCGTCCTGTATTTGCCACAGGCTCCGGCCGGGCCGTCGATCACCGGACTCGACAAGGTGGTCCACCTGTCCATCTTCTTCGTGCCCTCGCTTGCAGCCCTGATGATGGGGATCCGCGCCCGGTGGGCACTCGGAATACTCGCGCTGCATGCCCCTCTCAGCGAGCTGATCCAGCACTTTGCCCTGCCTCAGCGAAGCGGCGATGTGTTCGACGCCGTGGCCGATCTCAGCGGAGTGTTGCTCGGCGGTCTGGCCTACCTGGTCTGGACTCGTCGCCACCCCTGATATTCTTTGCGCATACCCGATGGCTACGGCGTGCACAAGGCGTCACAGACAAACAGTTGAGAATCATCGGGCCCTGCCGGATAGCGACCGTTATCTCCGGCCCGCCGGGCGCAGCCAAGACCATCGCGCCTGAGGTTCGTTCTCATTGTTGCCGTTGGACCGGTAGCCCGAGGCGTGCCTACCTCGAGTACCGAATTGGATATTTTCGTGAATAGTCGTATCAGCTCTGGCGCGCCCAAGAAGGCCCGCTGGTCCACTGCCAAGAAATCAAACGCTGCCGCCGGCGTGCCCAAAAAGGCTCACCGCGGTCAGGCCCAGCCCCGCACCTATGACGATCGGCCGCCCCGCAGCTTCGCGGGTCGTGACGATCGCGCTCCCCGTTCCTTCGGTGCCCGCGACGACCGTCCCCCGCGCAGCACCGACTCGCGAGGCAGCGCCCCGCGAAGCAGCGACCGTCGTGATGACCGTGCGCCGCGTTCCTTCGGCAACAGGGATGACCGTCCCCCGCGCAGCAATGACTCACGGGGCAACGACCGCCGTGATGACCGTGCGCCTCGTACCTATGGCAGCGACCGTCCGGCACAGTCGTATGGCAACCGTGATGACCGTGCGCCTCGTACCTATGGCAGCGACCGTCCGGCACAGTCGTACGGCAGCCGCGATGACCGTGCGCCTCGTACCTATGGCAACCGGGATGACCGCCCAGCGCGTGGCAACGACCGCTCCGATACCCGCGCTCCGCGCAGTTTCGAGCAGCGAGGCGATCGTCCGGCTCGTACCTATGGCAGCGACCGTCCGGCACAGTCGTACGGCAAACGTGATGACCGTCCGGCTCGTACCTACGGCAGCGACCGTCCGGCCCGCACCTATGAGAAGCGCGAGCCCGGTGCGGCCCGCTCGGACTTCAAGCGTGACGAGAACTACGGCAAGCGCACGGATCGCCCCGCCCGCACGCACGAGAGCCACGCCCCCAGGCCGGTCATCGACACGACCCCCGTGGTCGTCGCCGGGGACAACGAGTTCGCGGCCCTCGGTCTGCCGGCCGCTCTCGTCGAGCGCCTGGCGCGTGAAGGCATCACGACCCCGTTCCCGATTCAGACCGCGACCATCCCGGACGCCCTGGCTGGGCGCGACGTTCTCGGCCGCGGACAGACCGGCTCGGGCAAGACGTTCGCCTTCGGCCTTCCGACCCTGGCCCGGCTGGCAGCCGGTGACCGGGCCCTGGCTCGTCGTCCCCGGGCCCTGGTCCTGACCCCGACCCGCGAGCTCGCGATGCAGATCAGCGACGCTCTCGAGCCCTTCGTCCACGTGATGGGCCTGCGTCACAAGCTGGTTGCGGGCGGTATGCCGTACCCGCCGCAGCTGATGGCGCTCGACCGTGGCGTCGACCTGCTGATCGCCACTCCGGGCCGGCTCAAGGACCTCATTGAGCGCGGAGCCGTCCAGCTCACCGATATCGCGATCATGATCCTCGACGAGGCCGACCACATGGCCGAGATGGGCTTCCTGCCCGAGATCACCTCTATCCTCGAGGGCCTCCCCGAGGGCGGCCAGCGGCTGCTCTTCTCGGCCACCCTGGATCGCGGTGTCGACGCAGTCGTCGATCGTTACCTCACCGATGCCGTCACCCACTCCACCGATGACGTGACAGCGAGCGTCACGACGATGGACCACCACATCCTGCTGATCGACCCGCAGCACAAGAAGTCGATCACCGCCGAGGTCGCCAACCGCGCAGGCCGCACCCTGGTCTTCGTGCGCACCAAGCTTGGCGCCGACCGCGTGGCCGAGCAGCTTCGTGAGCAGGGCGTCTTCGCTGCCGCGCTGCATGGCGGTCTTGCCCAGGGCGCTCGCAACCGCGTACTCAGCGCGTTCAAGGACGGCAGCCTGCCGGTTCTGGTCGCCACGGACGTCGCAGCCCGCGGTATCCACGTGGACGACATCGGCGTCGTCCTGCAGGCCGACCCGCCGGCCGACCACAAGGACTACCTGCACCGCTCCGGGCGTACGGCTCGCGCTGGTGAGAAGGGCAGTGTCATCACCCTGGCGCTGCCGCACCAGAAGCGCGTCATGGAGCGACTGGCACGCGATGCCGGCGTCGATGTGGTGGCGACCCGGGCAACTCCGGGTGACGCACTGCTGACCTCGACCGGTGCCTGCCCGCCCAGTGGCGTGCCGATCCCGTCCAGCCAGTCGCGCCGCGTGCTCGAGGCTGAGAAGAAGCCCTTCCGTCGCTCCTTCGGCGGCGGCGGTGGCCATGGTGGCCATGGTGGCGGACCGCGTCGCAGCAACGAAGGCTCGCGTGGTTACCGTGGCTCGCGCGACTGACCCGATCTGAACCAGACAGACAGCCCGACCGGTGGACGCTGTCTGTGTCTGGGCGAGCTCTCGGCATAGCGCAGGTCCGTCATTGACAGCGCAGCGACGCGGCTGCCTTGTCAATGACAGGCCCGCGCTGGCTGGCCCGGTTTGGGCCTGCTCTGCGCGAGAATGGTGGGGTGAGCATCGACTACTCGACCGGCAAGCTGCTGGTCGCGACACCGCGGACTGTCGGTGAGATGTTCTGGCGCAGCGTCGTGCTCGTGCTGCAGCATGACGAGGGGGGCGCGCAGGGTGTCGTGCTCAACCGGCCCCTCACGGCCTCTGTGTCGGCGGTGCTGCCCGACTGGCAGGACTACGTCACCGATCCGCCCACGGTCTTCCAGGGCGGGCCGGTCGCCATGGACTCTGCCCTGGGTCTGGTGACCGTCCCCGGCGACAAGCAGGAGGAACCGATGGGTGTCCGACTGTTGTTCGGCGGGATCGGGATCGTCGACCTCGATGCTCCCCCTGTCGTGGTGATGCCTGAGGTGGCCGGGCTCCGGATCTTTGCCGGATACGCCGGGTGGTCCCCGGGTCAGCTCGAGCAGGAGATCCGCGCTGGAGGCTGGTATGTCGTGGAGTCCGAGGCGCGCGACGCCTTCAACCCCGAGCCGGAGACGTTGTGGACCACGGTGCTGCGTCGACAACGTGGCAATCTCGCTCTGGTGGCGTCCTTCCCCGAGGACCCCACGATGAACTGAGGCCTCACGGCGCATCGCAGCGCGGGAACGCCCGGCCTACCGGCTTGGATAGACTCAGTCGCATGAGTGATTCGCGAGCTGCTGTCAGCGGACTGGACGACCCGAACGATCCGTTCGCACCCCAGCGGCAGCCCTCTGGCCCTTCGTCGTCGCCGGCCACGACCACGGGAGTCATCGAGCGCGAAAAGGTCGATGAGCAGCTTCAGGAGCCCGGTGACCACGAGCGCTTCGCGCACTACGTCCGCAAGAACAAGATCATGGAGAGCGCGCTGTCTGGTGAGCCGGTGGTCGCACTGTGTGGCAAGGTCTGGGTCCCCGGACGTGACCCCAAGAAGTTCCCCGTGTGCCCCACCTGCAAGGAGATACACGCGGGCTTGCGCAGGCCTCAGGACGGCGAGAACTGAGCTGCAAGACTGAGCCGCGGCGCTCCGGCAGCGACATCCAATAGCACATCGCGACGCTGTTGGACCGACCTGGGTCGCGGCATGTCGGTGGCCGAATCCCGTTACGATTAATGGCATATGAGCACCGCGGCCGCTTCCAGTCTCTCACCGGCATTCCCGGAGCGGGCCGCATGGGGCACGGCTTCCAAACTGCGAGCATGGCAGGCTGGCGCGCTGACCCAGTACCTGCGTTCCACCCCGCGTGACTTCCTCGCGGTCGCCACTCCGGGCGCCGGCAAGACCACCTACGCGCTGCGTCTGGCGACCGAGCTGTTCCACCGCGGCGTCATCACCAGGGTCACCGTCGTCGCGCCCACAGAACACCTGAAGACCCAGTGGGCCGACGCGGCCTCGCGGGTCGGCATCCGGATCGACCCACGGTTCACCAACGCCGCCGGGCGCCACGGGGATGAGTATGACGGCGTGGCAGTGACGTACGCGCAGGTTGCCAGCAAGCCGTTGTTGCACAGGGCGCGCACCGAGGCCGCGCCCACGCTGGTCATCCTCGACGAGATTCATCACGGCGGGGACAACCTGTCGTGGGGAGATGCGATCCGAGAGGCCTTCGAGCCGGCCGCCCGTCGCCTTGGCCTGACCGGCACGCCCTTTCGCTCCGACACGAGCCCGATCCCTTTCGTACGTTATGAGCTGGGCGCTGACGCGATTCGTCGCAGCAAGGCCGACTACACCTACGGCTATGCCGAGGCGTTACGTGACGGGGTCGTCCGCCCGGTGCTGTTCCTGGCCTACGGCGGCTCGATGCGTTGGCGCACCAAGGCCGGTGACGAGATCTCGGCCAGGCTCGGTGAGCCGATGACCAAGGACGCCACAGCCCAGGCGTGGCGGACCGCCCTCGACGCAAAGGGTGAGTGGATACCGTCCGTCCTGTCGGCAGCGGACAAACGGCTGACCGAGGTACGCCGAGGCGTGCCGGACGCCGGTGGACTCGTGATCGCCTCGAACCAGACCCAGGCGCGCGCCTATGCCAAGATCCTGCACGGCATCTCGGGCGAACGCCCCGTCGTCGTGCTCTCGGACTATGCCGGTTCGTCAGGCAAGATCGAGGAGTTCGCAGAGGGCAACCAGCGCTGGATGGTCGCGGTGCGCATGGTCTCCGAGGGCGTTGACGTCCCACGGCTGTGCGTCGGGGTCTATGCCACCTCCACGTCCACGCCTCTCTACTTCGCCCAGGCTGTCGGCCGCTTCGTTCGGGCGCGACGTCGCGGAGAGACCGCGTCGATCTTCCTGCCGAGCGTGCCGGCCATCCTCGAGCATGCGGCCCGTTTGGAGGACGAGCGCGACCACGCCCTGGACCGCGTCCGCACCCCCGGCGACGAGATCTCCATCTGGTCCGAGGAGGAGGCCCTGCTCGCGGCAGCCAACCGGAGCGGGTCGAGCGCAGACCTTGAGCAGGCGTCGTTCGAGGCACTCGAGTCCGCTGCCGAGTTCGACCATGTGCTTTTCGACGCACAGCAGTTCGGGCTCAACGCCGAGGTGGGCAGCTCGGACGAGCAGGAGTTCCTGGGGCTCCCGGGCCTGCTCGAGCTCGACCAGGTGGCCACTTTGCTACGCGCCCGGCAGTCTGCCCAGAAGGGCTCGGGTCGCCCGAAGGCAGACCCCCAGCTCGCCACCCACCGCGCGATGGCGGCGAGTCGCAAGGAGCTGAACGCGCTGGTGTCCGCCTATGCCCGCAGGACCGGCGCGCCGCACGCCGTGGTGCATGCGGACCTGCGCAAGAGCTGCGGCGGACCGGCGCTCGACCAGGCCAGTGCTGCACACGTCGGACAACGGATCGAGACCGTCCGGCGCTGGATCGTCGGTCGCCGCTGAGCCCATCGGTCTCTGAGCAGCTGAGCGTATGGCTCCCGCCACGGCCGGCATCAACGGGTGACCTCTGGCCCTAGGGGTTGGGGCAGGGGAGTGCGACACTGCTTCCGGTTGGCGACCTAATGGAGGGTGTGAATGCCCGCGCGACGATCTATCGGCCCGGTGGACACCATGTGGCTGAACATGGACCGGCCCAACAACCTGATGGTCATCGACTCGGTGATGTGGTTCGACGAGACGATCGACTGGGAGCTGCTCGGCCCGCTGCTCCAGCGTCGCCTGCTCGACCGATACC
>JBDTMW010000040.1:0-11944 GCA_039934065.1 Actinomycetota bacterium
CTTGGTGAAAGCTCAGCTGGACGACGCTGGGAAGGATTGCAGGCCGGCTCATGGTGAACCCAAACTATCGGACCTCAATAAGCTCCCGGGTCAAGGACCCCGACAACCGCCTCCCCGGTGCGCCCTCATGGACCCACGTTCGTGGGCAACGACGCAAGCCGAGTCGGGGGAGCGACGAGTCAGGTTTCGTCAGCATGATCACGAAGTGGTTGGATCCGGCCACCGGGCCGGCTGCCAAGGCATCCGCGAGGTTGTTGCCGGTCGTGATGTATGCCGTGGTGCTGGTGAAGCCGAGGCTGACATGGGTGAACCCCCGTGGCAGATACGACTCCGTGCCACCAGCTCCCCCGTTTCGCCTTGGCCGGGTCTTCGTCGGTGGCGCCAACCGCGATTTGGCGGCGCCACCGATTCATCTGGTTAGCGGGCAGTGACCAAGTTGGACTGACCCGATGGAGCCGTTCTTGCGACTTCACCAGGCAACCGGCCTCATCCTCAGGGAGCGGTCGTGGGCGGACTTGTCGTTGCCGGATCGGTGGCCGTTGTCGTGGGAGTCGGCGCGGGGGCCTGTGCGATCACCAGGACGATCACGGTGCCGACGTCGACGACCTCCTTGCTGTGAGTCTGGCTCAACACGGTGCCCTCAGGCTGGTCGCTGTTCGCGAAGTTGGTCTTGTACTTCACGTGAGCATCGGTTAGGGCCTGAGTTGCCGCGCCGCGGTCGAGTCCCACCACATCGGGCACCTTGACCTTGCCGCTGGCCACTTTGAGAATGACCGCCGACCCGGCCGGCGCGGTCTCGCCTGCCTTGGGCACGGTCTCGATGACCAGGCCCTTGTCGACGCTTGCGTCATCGACCTTCTCCACCTTGCCGACGGTCAGGCCAATGGCCTCGATCGTCGTCTTGGCTGAGCCCTCGTTGTAGCCGCGGACGTCTGGCACCGTCGCCTCGCCCGGGCCGCTGGACACCGTGATCGTGACGATGGTGTTTGCCGGGAAGAGCGCGCCGGCTTGGGGGTTCTGATCAACGACCTCGCCCTTCGGAGCCGGGTTCGTGACGAGGGAGACGGCGGGTTTGAAGCCCTTGGAGGTCAGCAGAGCCTCTGCCTCGGGCTGGGTCAGCTTGGTCACGGCCGGGATGGCGAACTTGGGTGCCGCCGTGTCACCAGCAAACAGTGCTTTTCCGGCGAAGCCCACCAGAACGAGGGCGGCGATGACGGCCATTGCGAGCAAGACGTAGGTGGCGGCGTGACGTTTGCGGGGCAGCTCTTCGGGGTCGCGGCCGATGGCCGGCAAGGTCGCCGTGTTGTGCCGCTCGCCGTTGTGGCGCTCGGAGCTCCGGGACCTGATGACCTGGGTTGGGTCTGGAGACGACATTGCCATGGTCGGATCACTGCCCAGCCCGGCGCCACTGCCCATGACCTCACCAGCTGTCAGTGCGGATGCGCCGAGCGCTGCACCTGCAGCCGTTCCTCGAGCAGCGGTGCTGATCGGCCGACCGGTGCGGGCGGCAGCGAGGTCGGAGCGGAACTGCCCTGCGTCCTGGTAGCGCGCGTCACGGTCCTTGGCCAGGGCATGAAGAACCACGGCATCCATCTCGGGGCTAATCCCGGGCTGGTGCACCGACGGAGGCTTCGCCGGCTGACCCACATGTTGGTAGGCGATGGACACGGGTGAGTCCCCGACGAACGGCGTACGACCGGTGAGCAGCTCGTAGAGCAGGCATCCGGTGGAGTACAGATCGGAACGAGCATCGACCTGTTGGCCTTGAGCCTGCTCGGGCGAGAGGTACTGAGCCGTGCCGATGACGGACTGGGTCTGGGTCATGGTGGCAGCGGTGTCGGCGATCGCGCGGGCGATCCCGAAGTCCATCACCTTGACGGCGCCGGCCGGCGTCACCATGACGTTGCCCGGCTTGATGTCGCGGTGCACGATACCCATGCGGTGGCTGTACGACAGGGCGTCCAGGACGCCCTCGGTGACCCTGGCCGCATCGGCGGGGTCCATGATCGGCTCTTCGGTGAGGACCTCGCGCAAGGTATGGCCCTCGACGTACTCCATCACGATGTAGGGCAGAGCAACGGTGGCGCCGTTGGAATCCGTCTCGTGGTCCTCGCCGGAGTCGTAGACCGCGACGATGGAAGGGTGGTTCAACCCGGCGGCCGACTGGGCCTCGCGCCGAAACCGGGACAGGAAGGTGGGGTCACGGGCCAGGTCGGAGCGGAGCACCTTGATGGCCACGGTGCGGCCGAGCCTGGTGTCATGACCGGCGTGGACCTCGGCCATTCCGCCGCGACCGATGAGCTCACCGACCTGGTATCGCCCGCCCAACAGACGAGGTGTGCCGTTCACTACTTGCCCTTCTTCTTGCCGTTGCCCTTGCCCGGAGTGGGCTTGCTGGGCAGGGATGACGTGGACGGAGACGCAACCACAGTATTAGCAGAGGCTGTCGGCGCCGGAGAGTTAGTCGTGCGGGTCGTGTTCTCGGGAGTGTTGGTGCCGGCATCGCCGCCGACAAGGGCGAAGACGCCCAGTGCCCCGAGCACGACGGCCACGGCGATGGCGCCGAGTTGCCAGGCCGGACGGCGTCGAGATCGTGGATCCGGGCTATCCCCTGGTTCGGCGGGCGTGGCCTGAGCCGGCATCACCTGGGTCAGCGCAGGCATCGCCCGGGTTGGCGCCGGCATGGCCCGGGTTGGCGCCGGCATGGCCCGGGTTGGCGTCGATGCGAAGGCAGGCTTGGGGGGCACGACAGTGCGTGTGGGTGCCGCGGGCGGCGCTTCAACGTCCGAGCTGAGGGCGGCACCCGGCATACGCAGCGCTCGACCCACGGCCGCGGCGCTCGCAGGACGGTCGGCGGGGTCCTTGGCCAGCGCGGCGTTGATCACGTCGCGGACTTCGGCGGGAATGCTCTCGGGCAGTGCGGGTGGCGGCTGGTTGACCTGGGCGAGGGCTGTGGCCACGGCAGTGCCGGCGTCGAAGGGCCGAACACCGGTGAGCATCTCGTAGCCGACGACGCCAAGGGAGTAGATGTCGCTGGCGGCGGTGGCACTCTGACCCAGGGCTTGCTCGGGAGCGAGGTACTGGGCGGTTCCGAGAACCTGGCCGGTCTGGGTCATCGGTGTTGCACCGATGGCTCGGGAGATGCCGAAGTCGGTGAGCTTGGCGACGCCATCGGGGGTGATCAGGATGTTGGCCGGTTTGACGTCGCGGTGAACGACCCCACCTTGGTGGGCCGTCTGCAGTGCGGTGGCGGCCTGGGCCAGGATCGAGGCGGTCTCGGGTGCTGACAAAGGTGCCCGCTCGGCGATGATCTGGCTCAGTGGCTGGCCGGGAACCAGCTCCATGACGAGGTATGCCGTGCCCTCGTCCTCGCCGTAGTCGAACACCGCGGCGATATTGGGGTGGTGCAACGAAGCCGCATGCCGCGCCTCGGCCCGGAAACGATCGGCGAAGTCACTCTCCTGGCTCAGCGCCTGGTGCAACAGCTTGACCGCGACGGCGCGTCCCAGGACGGTGTCGAGGGCTTCCCAGACCTGACCCATGCCGCCGACCGCGACGCGCTTGGTCAAGGTGTAGCGGCTGCCCAGGGTGGTTCCCTCCTTCGGGTTCACGGGTTCAGCACCGCCTCGATGACCTGGCGCGCGATCGGTCCGGCGACCGCGCCGCCGAACGCCTCACTGCCGGCGTTTCCGCCATCTTCAACGACCACGGCGACCGCAATCCTCGGGTTGTCGGCGGGTGCGAATGCGGTGAACCAGGCGTGCGGAGCGCTGCCCACGGCGTGCTGGGCGGTGCCCGTCTTGCCCGCGACCTGGATCCCGGGAATCTGCGCGCGGGTTCCGGTGCCTGACTGGACGACCGCGATCATCATCCGGGTCAGAGCGGCCGCCACGTCGGGAGTGACCGCCACAGAGAGCTGCTCGGGCTGGGTGTGTTCGATGATGTCGAGATCGCTGTTGCGGGTGTCCTTGATCAGATAGGGGCTCATCACGATGCCCTTGTTGGCGATCGCAGCGCTGACCATGGCCATCTGGAGCGGAGTCACCCGGACTTCGAACTGACCGATGGCGGACTGGGCCGTCTGAGGGGCGTTGAGCCCTGCCGGGACGACGCTCGGGGTGACGCGCATGGGCACCCGGAGGGCGTCACCGAAGCCGAACTTCGCTGCCTGCGCACGCAGTTCGTCGCCGCCGAGCTGC
This sequence comes from Actinomycetota bacterium, assembly GCA_039934065.1. GTDB lineage: Bacteria > Actinomycetota > Actinomycetes > Actinomycetales > Dermatophilaceae > UBA4719. The sequence continues at coordinate 4,200 of JBDTMW010000040.1, forward strand.
AGACCCAGCCAACCGAACGCCGTGTTGCAGGAGATCTCGAGGGCGTGTGTCAGCGACGTCTTGTTGTCCGGGCCGCAGGGTTTCTTGTCGTCCGTGGGCAGGTTGACGGTCGTCAGGGGCAGGTCGAGGGTCGCCGGGCCGGGGATCTGTGACTGTTCGGTGAACGTCCCTGAGGAAAGGGCTGCCGCAGCGGTGATCAGCTTGAAGGTGGAACCGGGCGGGTACAGGTCGCCGGCGATCGCCCGGTTGACCATGGGGCGTTCGGGGTCGGCGTTCAGGGCCTTCCAGGCGGCTGCCACTGCGTCGAGGTTGTGGCTCGACAGACTTGTCGGGTCGTACTGCGGATGGCTGACCATCGCCAGGATCGCGCCTGTCTTGGGGTCCAGCGCAACCACGGCACCGCGCTGGTTGCCCAGAGCCTTGTCCGCGGCCCTCTGGACCTTGGCGTCAATAGTGAGCTCGAGGCTGGCGCCGCTGGGAACCTTGCCGGTCACCATGTCGACCACGCGTCGGTAGAACAGCTTGTCGGACTGCCCGGACAGCAGCGCATCCTCGACCCCTTCAAGACCACCGCCGGCGCCATACGTGAAGGAGTAGTAGCCGGTGACCTGGGAGTAGAGCTTGCCTTCGGGGTAGGTGCGGATGTACTTCAGGTCGTCCTTGGTCGGGACGGACCTGGCGATGCGGGACCCGCCGACCAGGATGGCGCCGCGCTCGCGGGAGTAGCTGTCCAGCAGGGTCCGACGGTTGCCGGGACGGTTGTCGAGCTCCTTGGCGCTGACGAACTGGATCCAGGTCGTGGAGATCAACAGGGAGCAGAAGAGCAGGGCGACGATCAGGGACACTCGACGGATCGGCTCGTTCATCGCAAGGTCACCACCTGGGTGTTGGCAGACGCTGCGTTGGCCAGCTCCTCGGCATCAGGGAGCGGGCGCCGGGCCTGGTCGCTGATTCTGAGCAGAATCGCGACGAGGGACCAGTTGGCCAAGAGCGAAGAGCCGCCATACGAGAGGAACGGCATGGTCAGGCCGGTCAGCGGAATGACGCGCGTCACGCCTCCGACGACCACGAAGCACTGCAGTGCCATGGAGAAGGACAGCCCGAACGCCAGCAGCTTGCCGAAGCCGTCGCGGACACCGAGTGCGGTGCGCAGACCACGCTCGATCATCAGGGCGTAGAGCAACAGCAGGGCGAAAAGGCCGATCAGACCGATCTCCTCGCCGAAGCTGGGGATGATGAAGTCACTCTCGGGGAAGTAGGTGAGCTCGGGGTGGCCTCGCCCCAGCCCGCTGCCCATGAGACCGCCCTGGGCCATCCCCATCAGCCCCTTGACCAGCTGGTCGCTCGCAGCAAGTGCCTTGGCGCTGAACGGATCCAGCCAGAGCAGAACCCGGGTCTGGACGTGCCCGAACAAGAGGTATGCGACGTAGGCCCCGGCGCAGAACAGGACCATGCCGATCGCGATCCATGACCGGCGTTCGGTCGCGACGTACAGCATTGCGACGAAGAGGCCGAAGAACATCAGGGAGGAGCCGAGGTCCCTCTCGAAGACCAGGACCCCGACACTGGCCAGCCATGCGATCAGGATGGGTCCGAGGTCCTGCCCCCGGGGAAGGCTGATCCCGACGAACCGGCGCCCGACAAGAGAGAGGACATCGCGGGTCTGTACGAGATAGCCGGCGAAGAAGATGGCCAAGAGGATCTTGGCGACCTCGCCCGGCTGGAACGACAGGGGCCCGACACCGATCCAGATTCGCGACCCGTTGATGTTGCGCCCGATGACCGGCATCAGCGGCAGCAGAAGCAGTCCGAGACCCAGCGCCATTGCAGTGAACGTGAAACGGCGCAGATGCCTGTGGTCCCGCAGGACGATCATGACGCCCGCGGCGATGAGCACGGCCAGCGTGCTCCACATCAGCTGCTTGGGCGCGAGGAGGTGGCTTCCGCTGCGGCCGTAGGCGAGGTCCAGACGGTGGATCATGACCAGGCCCAAGCCGTTGAGCAGAGTCGCGATCGGGAGCATCAGCGGGTCGGCATACGAGGCTCGCCATCGGAGTACCAGGTGGAAGCCGACGGCCAGAACCAGCAGCCCGGAGCCGTACTTAACCAGGTCGGGCGGGAAGGTCCCGTCGACCGCCAGGCCCACGTTGAGGTAGGCGACGAGCACGATCCCGACAGCCATCAGCAGCAACATCAGCTCGACGTTGCGTCTGGTGCGGGGGCGGAAGGTGGTGACCGTGCTCATGGGTTGGATGAGCCGCAGGTACCACCCGTGGCCTTGGTCGTCTGACACGCGATGGCCTGAACGCGCAGGTCGGTCACGAGCCGGCGGGCATCTTCGACGGTGGTCGTGGTGACGGTCGAGTCGACTTTGCTGCGGTAGAAGTCCGGCAGGTCGCTCAACGCGATGTCGCTCTGGTCGATCACGTGCGAAAGGTCCCAGGAACCGATGTTCTGGGAGATGCCCTGGTAGATCGCGACGTGCCCCTTGGCCTGGCCGACGTAGTACTGCTGCTGCGACCATTCGTATGCCGCGTAGCCGCCGCCCCCCAGGACCGCCAAGACCAGAACGACCAGGGACAACGTCCCGAACGCATGCCGGCGGCCGGAGGGTGGTCCCTCCTCGGAAAGTCGCAGGGACTCGGTTTCGGCATCCTGCTGAGCATCTGCGCCGTTCACCTGGCGGGCCAACGCCGAGGCCTTGGCGGCAGGGGTGACCGCGATAGACCGGGTCTTCTTGGCCTTGCGCTCTGCCGCTGCGCCGACGATCTCAGGCACTGTCGGCGGTGCCTTGGCCTTGTCGAGGTCGACGACGTCGCCGATGACGCACGTGACGTTGTCGGGAGCTCCGGCGCGCATGGCCAGCTCGACGAGACGGTCGGCCGTCCGGCCAGGGGGCATGCCCTGTTCGAGGATCTCCTGGATGGTGTCGCGGGCCACGAACCCGGAGAGGCCGTCGGAGCAGACCAGATAGCGGTCGCCGACGCGCGCCTCGCGCATGGCCAGATCGGGCTCGTCGCCCTTTTGCCCGGTCAGCACCCGCGTGACCAGGGATCGCTGCGGGTGACCCTCGGCCTCATCTTCGGTGATCCGGCCCTCGTCGATCAGGCTCTGGACGAACGAGTGGTCGTGCGTGATCTGGGTGAACGTGCCAGCGCGAAGGAGGTAGGCACGTGAGTCACCGATGTGCGCGACGGCGATCTTGTTGCCGGTGCGCAGCAGTGCGGTGACTGTGGTGCCCATGCCCTGGAGCTCGGGCTGGTTCTGTGCTGCCTGCTGTAACTGGTTGTTCGCCAGGTGAAGCGCCTCAGCGAGCAGGTCGAGCGCATCGTCGGCCCCGTGGCTCTCGCCGTCGAGGCTGACCATCTCGCCGATCGCGATCGAGCTGGCGACATCGCCGGCAGCGTGGCCTCCCATGCCGTCCGCAACCACGAGCAGGTGCGGTCCGGCATAGCCCGAGTCCTGGTTCACCTGTCTCACGAGCCCGACGTCAGAGCGGGCGGCGAAGTGCAGCGCGATGTCCATGGCGACCTACCTCCGCAGCTCGAAGACGGTCTTGCCGATGCGAAGAGTCGAACCGACCTCGACGGGCATGGGCTGGGTCAGTTTGCCGGAGCCCAGGTACGTGCCGTTGGTGGATCCGAGGTCCTCGACGAACCATCCGGCGTCGCGGCGGAAGATGCGAGCGTGGCGACCCGAGGCGAAGTCGTCGTCCAGGACGAGGGTGCACTCGGGGTTGCGGCCGAGCAAGACACCGGCCTCTTTCAGGGACACCGTCGTTCCGGCCAGAGAGCCTTCGGTGACGGTCAGTGATGTCGGGGTGCGTTTGTTCGAGCTGCGGGCCCGGCTGGGGGTCACGGACTGCTTCGCCTGCGACGGCTTGGCCACGGGCTCGCGCTCAGCGCGACGTGCGGGTTTCTGTTGTCGGCGGGTCAGGACCCTGGTGCCGTAGAGATCGCCGCGCAGGACTCCGACGACGCTGAAGACGAAGAGCCAGAGCAGGGCCACGAGGCCGATGCGGATCACGGTCAGGGTGAGCTCACTCATGCGGGCGGCTCACCGGTGCTCTCCGCGGAAGATCAGGGCAGTCCGGCCGACGTTGATGCGGTCGCCATCGGCCAGATGTTGGCTGGTGATGCGCTCGCCATTGACGAAAGTTCCGTTCGTCGAGCCGAGGTCACGAATGCTCGCCACCAGGTGCGGGCCGTCACTGGTCACCCGAATCTCGGTGTGCCGCCTTGAGATTCCCGGGTCGTCCAGAATGATGTCGGCTGTGTTATCGCGCCCCAGGACGGTAATGGCGGACAGCAGGGGGTATCGGTCCCCATCCACCTCGAGCCAGGGTCGTTGGGCCGGGTGGGTCCGCGGGCTGCTCGACGGACTGGCGTGTGCGGCGGGCGCAGGTGCAACAGGCTTGGGTGTGACAGGCATGGCCGCCCCGGCCCCGGGAGCCCATGCCCAGTCCTCGGGTGAGGCCGCCCCTGCACCTGAAGGATCAGATGACGTCTTGGATGGCGGCGGGGTCGATGTCGGTGATCCGACTGCCGCTGCGGGGGTGACGGGCGGTGAGACGGTGGGCCCACCAGCCGCGGCACCTTTGGCCGTCGAGGGGCGGACCCGGAATACGCCGGTCTCGAGGTCTTCCTCGGACACGAAGCTCACCTGGATCGGGCCGCCCGGCTGGTAGCGCTGGGACTCGGCGTGCTCCTGGGCTGAGGCCACCAGCTCATCGGTCAGCATGTCCGAGAAACCCATCAGCCGCTCGAAGTCGGTGGGCGCCAGCTCGATGGTGAACAGGTTCGGGACGAAGGTCCGCCCGTGGCCGACCACCGCTGCCCGGTCGTCCATCGCCCTGCGCATGGCGGACGCGATCTCCACCGGCTGGACCTCGGCCTTGAACGCCTTGGCGAAGACACCGTGAACCGCGCGCTCGAGTCCGCGCTCGACACGGTCGAACAGTCCCACTGTGGTCCTCCTAGGGTTGGCCTGACGATCGTAACGGGCCAGGGTGGGTGATCCTTGAGGCCGCTCGCCTGTGGCCCCGTGTTTTGTTGCGGGTATGTCGCTTCCGGTTTGGATTTCGAGTGGTCGTCCCCCACACTGTTTGAGCGCGCGCGAGTGGCGGAACGGCAGACGCGCTGGCTTCAGGTGCCAGTGTCCGAAAGGGCGTGGGGGTTCAAATCCCCCCTCGCGCACAGAACCCTGGGAGATCTCCCAGGGGGCGAAGGAGTCGGGGACCCAAGGGTTCCCGGCTCTTTCTGCGTCCGAAGCGCTGCCCGTGCTGGCACCCAGATCTCGTCCATCTGGCGTAGTAACCGCTCCCGTGTCTGATGGCTCCGCCGTGAGCCCTTTTGGTTCAGCCTTGCTCTATGCCACAGAAGCGCACCTCCGTGCTACAGGCTCATGTGTCCGTCGAGGGCTCGGAGGTCAGGCCATGACCCCGACGGTCTTGTGGGCGGTCCTGCCGGTCGCCGTGATCGGTGGCATTGCACTGTTGAAGTTCATCGCGGCCCGCAGGGCGAGGACCGAGGAACTTCGTATGCTGACCGAGTCCCTCCACACCGTCTCGTTGATGTGCCGCCTTGACGGCCATGTCTATACGGAGAGCGCATCCGGGCTTCGATGCGACACGTGCGGTAGCCACTTATCCCGTGCTGAGGCGGGCATCGAGCACGTGGCCACTGCAGGTCCCTGAATGTCCTCGGGCAGATCGCCCGGGATGGGAGTCGAAGATCACTCCGGTCATCGACAGTCCCCGGTCCAAAGGAACTGAACCGGGGACTGACAAGCCGTTTGGTCAGTGGCTGATGAGCACCTTGAGTGCTCCGGTCTGAGCTGCGTTACCGAACGTCTCGTAGGCCGAGATGACGTCGTCGAACGTGAACCGGTGCGTCACGAACTTGTCAACAGGGAGCTTGTGCTGCGCGACGAGCTTGAGCAGCATCGGGAGCGTCGTGGTGTTCACCAAACCCATGCTGATGTTGATGTTGTGGATCCACAGGTTCTGCAGCTCGAGCGAGACGGCTTTGCCGTGCACGCCCACGTTTGCGACGCTGCCACCAGGGCGGACCAGTTTCGTGCACATATCGAACGTGGCGGGCACGCCCACAGCCTCCACCGCGACGTCGACGCCATAGCCATCCGTCAGTGCGAGCACCTGCTCCTTCCAGTCGCTTGCCCCTGAGTTCACGCCGTGGGTGGCGCCCACCTGCTTGGCCAGGTCAAGCCGCTTCTCGTCCAGGTCGATCGCGACGATCTGGGCTGCGCCATAGAGCGAGGCGGTCGCTATCACCGACAGGCCGACCGGGCCTGCGCCGACGACGGCCACAGTGTCGCCCGGCTTGACCCGTCCGTACTGCACGCCGATCTCGAAACCGGTCGGGAGAATGTCGGACAGCAAGATCGCTGCCTCGTCTGAAACGCCTTCAGGCAAACGGTAGAGCGACGCGTTGGCGTACGGGATCCGGACCATCTCTGCTTGAGTGCCGTCGATAAGGTGGCCCAGAATCCAGCCGATGCCAGAGGCGCCCTCATCCGCGAGGCAGTGCGACGGGTTGCCGCTACGGCAGTACGTGCACACGCCACAGGAGGTGATGCACGAGATGATGACGCGGTCCCCGACCTTGACGCTTTGCACCGCCGAGCCGACCTCGAGCACAGTGCCAATGCCCTCATGCCCCAAGATTCTGCCGTCGGTCACCGCAGGCACGTCGCCTTTGAGGATGTGAAGATCCGTACCGCAGATCGTCGTGGTGTCCACCTGAACGATGGCGTCCGTGGGATCGATGATCTTCGGGTCAGGGACGTCGTCCCAGCTCTTCATTCCCGGACCGTGGTAGACAAGCGCCTTCATGAGTCCTCCAGCACGTCTTGCAGGAGACCTCGTTGTCCCCTGCCTGAACCATCAGCCCGGGCCGCGGCCGGCCGTAGGGACCAAGGTCCCTCGTGGTGTCATCTGTGTCCGGAAGCACACCCTGGGTGAGCACGGAGTCATCGCGAATATCAGGACCGGGCTGCGGCAGACCCAGACCTGTATCACAGTGGAGGACACGCCCACACCTCTCCCTCCTTGTCCAGTCGCCACAAAGCGCAGGTGGCTACCACCCCGGCGCGGACGATCGCCGCGCCCTCTGACACTGCACCGAAGGAATGATGAGCATGACCAAGGCCGCCGAAGCCCAGTCGTCCCAAGCCGCCGCCCAGCGCCAGCAATCCCGCCCGCGCACGATTGCGGGCCTCGATGGCCTGCGGGCCTGTGCGGGAACCGACCTGGGCGTCAGCAGCTGGCTCACGGTTGAGCAGTCCATGATCGACCTGTTCGCTCAGGTGACCGGCGACGAGCAGTGGATCCATGTCGACCCGGCGCGCGCCAAAGAAGGGCCTTTCGGCTCGACGGTCGCGCACGGCTTCCTTGCGCTCGCGCTGTCCTGTGGCCTGCTGTGGGACGTCGCGGTCGTCGACGGCATCGACGCCGTCATCAACTACGGCGTGAACAAGGTCCGGTTCCCCGCGCCGGTGCTGGTCGGCTCTCGCGTTCGCATGCACGTCTCGGTGGCCGAGGTCAAGGACATCGCCGGCGGGGTCGAGGTCGTCTACCACATGGCGTACGAGACCGAGGGGCAGACCAAGCCGCCCTGCGTCGCCGACCTGGTCTTTCGCTACTACGCCTGAGCACCGCCTGTATCGCGGCCGCCGCTCCGTGGGGTTATGTCGGCTTGCCAACGCGGATGAAGGCGCTCATCACC
>JBDTMW010000041.1:0-11869 GCA_039934065.1 Actinomycetota bacterium
TTGACCAGGCCCCGGTCATCTTCGCTCCCGAGCTGGTGATCCGCCTCTCTGCCTAGGGTGCCGGTTCGGAAGTAGCGGCCGGTTGCCTCTGGAGCATCCCGGGCCCAACCAGGCGACGCGGGTTCGCCACCTGGAACCTGGCTTCGACAACCCCCTGTGGTCGTGCGGTGAAGGCGGGCTTTGCGTTCCTGCCGTTCAGCCTCGTGTTCATCCCGGTCTCGTCGACGGCGCTGCACGCGATCGGTCACTATGACGCCGGCGTGGCCAGGGCGATGATCAACACCTCCCAGCAAGTCGGCGGGGCCCTGGGTGCCGTCCTGCTCAACACCGTCGCCGTGACCGCGTCCGCTGTCTACCTGACCGCGCACGAGGCGATGGGCCGGGCCGCCACTCCCGCTGCCCTCACCGAGGGGTACACCCGGGCGTTCGCGGTCGGTGCCGGAATCACGTTCGCCGCAGCGCTCGTGGCGCTGTCGATGCTCAAGGTCGGCAAAGAGGCTGTTCTCGAGGACGATGCCGCCGTGCATTGACGAGATGATAGTGATCCAACCTTGAGAACAGGTACACGATGATCATCTGGACCGAACGACCGAGCCACCGGCACTGGCTGCTCACCGAGGCGCTTCGTCTGCTCGACTTCGGGCGCGGCGCGGTCCCGACCGATCGGGGGGCCGGCTGGCTCGGAGACGAAGGCACCATTGACGCGGCCCAGCCCGTCTTCACCTGGATCACGGCACGGATGGCGCACGTCTACGCGCTGGGGCACCTGCTCGGCGTTCCGGGCAGCCGTACGGTCGCGACCCGCGCGATCGCCGCTCTGTGCACGTCGTTGCACGACGAGGAGTATGGCGGCTGGTACGCCTCGCTGGCACCGGAAGGCACGCCCGACGCCACCAAGAGCGCCTACGCGCACTCGTTCGTCGTGTTGGCGGCCTCAACCGCGACGGTCGCCGGAATCGACGGCGCCCCCGCCCTTCTGGACGACGCGCTCGCGGTACTCGACGCGCGCTTCTGGGAACCTGCCGCCGGTCTGCACGCGGACGAGTGGGACCGCACCTGGAGAACGCTCGACCCATACCGCGGTGTGAACGCCAATATGCACGCGGTCGAGGCTTTGCTCGCGGCCGGCGACGCCACAGGAGTGCCGCACTGGCACGAACGAGCGGCCACGATTGCGGATCACGTGGTCGACTGGGCGAGGGCCAACGACTGGCGTATCCCGGAGCACTTCGACGCGTCATGGGTCCCGCAGCCGGAGCTCAGCTCCGATCGCCCGGACGACCCGTTCAAGCCGTACGGCGCCACGGTCGGGCATGGTCTGGAATGGGCCCGCCTGCTGCTTCAGGTCGACGCAGCCCTTCCCGGTCGCGCCACGGCGACGCTTGTCCCGGCGGCCCTCGCGCTGTATGACGGCGCGGTCGGCGACGGCTGGTCGGTCGACGGCGCTCCGGGATTCGTCTACACCACGGACTGGGCCGGAGCGCCCGTGGTGCATACCCGGATGCACTGGGTTGTCGCGGAGGCGATCGGCGCGGCTGCCGCGTTGCACCAGGCGACCGACGACCCGCGCTACGCCCTGGACTACAGCCGGTGGTGGGACTACGCGTCCGACTACCTGATCGACCGCGAACGGGGGTCGTGGCACCACGAGCTCGACGCGTCGAACCTGCCGAGCAGGGTGGTGTGGCCGGGCAAGCCGGATCTCTACCACGCGTTCCAGGCGACGCTGTTACCTCTGCTGCCGTTGGCTCCGGGGCTCGCGATCGCGGTCCGGGATGGCTTGTCGGAGTTCGCGTAGTTCAATGGATTGGTCGACCGGGAGCAGCACCAAGGCCCCTTTCCGGGGGCCCCCGGGATACCTGCACTAGGAAGGGCGACACGTCGCCGAACGGGAGGTGATGACGAGTGACCGTTCCCGGACCGACTTTCGACCTGGTGGTTGCGGCCAACCGCCTTCCCGTTGGCCTCGTCGTCGACGACAACGGTGAGGGCACCTGGCGACGGAGCCCGGGCGGTCTGGTGTCAGCCATGGAGCCGGTCATGGCGGACCGGGACGCGGCGTGGGTCGGCTGGGCCGGCGAGCCCGGCAAGGCCCCTGAGCCGTTCCACCAGGGCAACCTCTACCTGCTTCCGATTAGCCTGACGTCCGCTGAGATCGAGGAGTACTACGAGGGTTTCAGCAGCGAGACGCTTTGGCCGATCTTCCACGACGCCATCGTCAGGGCGACGTTCCACCGCAACTGGTGGAACACCTACCGGACGATCAACCATCGCTTCGCCCAGGCCATCGCCGCTGTGGCCGCGCCGGGGGCCACCGTCTGGGTGCACGACTACCACCTGCAGCTGGTACCGGCGATGCTGCGGGAGCTCCGGCCCGACCTGCGCATCGGCTGGTTCAACCACATACCGTTCCCGCCAGTCGAGCTTTTCGCCCAGCTGCCTTGGCGTCGGTCGTTGGTTGAGGGGCTGCTGGGCGCGGACTTCCTGGGCTTCCAGGGCACTGCCGACGCCGAGAACTTCCTGCGGGCCTGCCGCCGGCTGCTGGGCATGTCGATCAAGGGCGACACGGTGACGTTCACCCCTCCTGGTGACGACCCCGCACGACGGACGGTCCGGGCCAGCGCCATCCCGATCTCGGTGGACTTCCAGGGCCTGTCTGCGCTCGCCCGCACCCCCGAGGTCCTCGCTCGCGCGGCCCAGATCCGCACCCTGCTGGGTGACCCGAAGATCCTCATGCTCGGCGTCGACCGGCTCGACTACACCAAGGGGATCCAGCACCGGCTGAAGGCCTATGAGGAGCTCCTGCGGGAGAAGCTGGTTGCCCCACCAGAGGTGACGCTGATGGAGGTGACCTTGCCGAGCAGGCAGCGTGTGGACACCTACCGCGTGCTGCGCGAGGGGATCGAGCGCACCGTGGGACAGATCAACGGCGAGTACTCCGTTCTGGGCTCGACCGCGATCCACTACCTGCACCACTCCTATCCCCGTGAAGAGATGGCCGCGATGTTCGTGGCCTCGGACATCATGCTCGTGACGCCGCTGCGTGATGGCATGAACCTGGTCGCCAAGGAGTACGTCACCTGCCGCAATGACCTCAGCGGCGCCCTGGTGCTGTCCGAGTTCGCCGGTGCCTGGCACGAGCTGCATCAGGCCTTCACCTGCAACCCTCATGACATCGAGGGCGTCAAGCAGACGATCATGCTCGCGATCACGACCCCCGAAAAGGAGCGGCGTCGCCGGATGAGGGCGATGCGAAGACGCGTTGCCGAGGATGACGCGCAGCGGTGGGCCGGTGACTTTCTCGAGGCCCTCGCTTCGGCACCGCTGAAGCCGCACGCGTCCACCCGCGCCGGAGACCAGATCCGGCAAGCCGACGAGCTCGCCAAGAGGGCCAACCTCGGTGTCCTGGACAAGGTGTCGGAGCGGCCAGGACACTGACTCAACCATCCTGCGGGCGTCCTACGGTCGCTCGAACGGGTTCTGCCTGGACCACCTGCTGCCGGAATGGCCGGAGCCTGGTTGGCGTTGACACCGCCAGATACCCCAGTGGGTATCTGTTCTGTCTGGTGCCTCATCGACATACGGAGTGAGCATGGTCGCCATCGTCCCGATCGAGACCCCGACCCTGGGGGACCGCAGCTACCTTGTCCATGACGGGCAGGTTGCACTGGTGATCGACCCACAGCGTGACATCGACCGGGTGCTTGGGCTGGCTGAGGCCGCCGGCGTGCGGATAACTCACGTCTTTGAGACCCACATCCACAACGACTACGTCACCGGCGGTCTGGCCCTGGCCAAGGTCACCGGCGCGGCGTACCACGTCAACGCGGCCGACGAAGTGGCCTACGAGCGTGTCCCGATCGGTGATGGTGACGTCATCGAGGTGAGCGACGCCTTGCTGATCCGGGTCATCGCCACGCCCGGCCACACCTACACGCACCTGTCGTACACGCTGGAGTCCGGGGGGGAACACGTCGGGGTGTTCTCCGGCGGGTCACTGCTCTTCGGCTCCACCGGCCGGCCCGACCTGCTCGGACCAGACCACACCGATGCGCTGGTACACCATCAGTACGCCTCAGCGCATCGGCTGGCTGACGCGCTACCGGACCACACGCCGGTTCTGCCCACGCACGGTTTCGGCAGCTTCTGCTCTGCGACGCAGTCCGATGCGACCTCGTCCACCATTGGCCAGGAGCGGCGCACGAACCCGGCTTTTACCCAAGCCGAGAACGACTACGTTGACGAGCTGCTCGCCGCTCTGGATGCCTGGCCGGCGTACTACGCCCAGATGGGCCCTGCCAACTCCGCCGGGCCGGACGCGGCCGACCTGAGTGCTCCCGAGCCGGCCGACGCGGAAGACCTGCGTCGCCGGATCGACGCCGGTGAGTGGGTCGTGGACCTGCGGACCCGAACCGCGTTTGCTGCCGGCTTCGTACCGGGCACCTTCAACTTCGGCATCGACGGCCAGTTCGCGACCTACCTGGGCTGGCTCATCCCGTGGGGAGCCCCCGTGACCCTGCTCGGGGAGAGCTCCGAGCAGGTGGCCGAGGCTCAACGCGAGCTGGTCCGCATCGGAATCGACCGCCCCGCTGCCGCTGCCACCGGGTCCCCGCGGGACTGGACCCAACGGCCTCTGGTGAGCTTCCAGCGGGCCGCGTTCGCCGACCTGGCGCAGGTGCGACACCATCGTCCCGTGGCCATCCTCGACGTGCGGCGTGCGATGGAGTGGCGCGAGTCGCACATCGCCGGCGCTGTGAACATCCCCATCCACGAGTTGCTCGGCCGCGTCGCCGAGGTGCCCGAAGGCGAGGTCTGGGTGCACTGCGCCGCCGGATACCGCGCCTCGATCGCCGCGTCAATTCTCGCGGCCCACGGTGTGCGCGTGGTGGCCGTGGACGACTCATTCGCGGAGCAGGCCGCCGCCTCCGGGCTGGTGCTGGTCACCGGCGCGGGCCAGCTGAGTGCGGGGGTGGCCTGAGCTGATGCTCGCCTTGGCGCTGCCCATCGGTCTGTTCATCGGCCTGACCCTGGGCGCGCTCGGCGGCGGTGGCTCGATCCTGACTGTGCCGGCCCTGGTCTACGTGCTCGGTCAGGACACCCACGCTGCCACCACCGGGTCCCTGCTGATCGTGGGTGTCAGCGCCCTGGCGGGGACGGTGGCCCAGCACCGGGGCGGCCGGGTGCGGGTCGTCCAGGGCGCGGTCTTCGGTGTGCTCGGGTTCGCCGGTTCGTATGCCGGTTCCCGGCTGTCTGTGAGCGTCGAACCGGCGGTGCTGCTGGCTTCCTTCTCGGTCCTGATGCTCGCCGTGGCCGCGATGATGGTCGTTCGCCGCCGCGCTCAGCTACGCGCAGCAGCCGACGCCAACGGCGGCCCCAGTTCACCGGATGGCCCGCTGTTGCAGTTCCGGCCGAGGGTCATCTGCGACTGTCCCCGGGTCCTGAAGGTGCTGGTCACGGCCTCGGTGGTGGGTTTGCTCACCGGGTTCTTCGGGGTGGGTGGTGGCTTCGTCGTGGTCCCGGCGCTGGTCCTGGTGCTCGGCTTCACAATGCCGATGGCGGTGGGCACCTCACTGCTCGTGATTGCGATCAACAGTGCCTCGGCGCTGGCCTCCAGGTTCGGTCACGGCATCCAGCTCGACTGGTCCCTCATCGGCGTGTTCACCCTGGCCGCGATTGTCGGCAGCCTCTTCGGAGGTCGCTTTTCCGCCCGGGTCCGCCCGGAGCGGCTCACCGCGGCGTTCACCGTGCTTCTGGTTGCGGTGGCGCTGTATACCGCAGCCCGCAGCTTCCCCCAGCTCGTATGACGCGAACGCGGGTCGGCCGGCGTACCAGATCTGGAGATCCGTCAGTCGTTCCGCTGTCCGGTGATCTCCCGCATCATGGGGGGGTGACCGCTCCCGATACCCGGCGTGCCGTAAGCATGTTCGTGGCATTGGTAGCGCTGGCCGGCTTGGCCAGTCTCGGACTGGCGTTGCAGGCGACCTGGCAAGCGGGGCTCGGCGACCTCCGCCTGCTGGCGCTCGCGGCGGCTGTCCTGTTCGTGATGAGCGTCTCACCGGTCGTCTTCGACTGGAAGGGCGAGTCGGGCACCGTCAGCTTCGCAGAGGTCTTCTTCGCCATGCTCGTGATGACCTCGCCACCTGCCGCAGTCATTGCCGTGAGTGCGCTCGACACGCTGTTCGTGAACGTCCTCGGCCGGAGGCCGCTGCAACAACTGACCTTCAACGCGGGCCTCCTCGCCCTGTCGGTGTCGAGCGCCCTCGGGGTCACCTGGCTCGTCGCCGGTGGGCTCCCGGTGGATCCAAGCTGGCGCGGCGTAGCCGGGGCACTCGCTGGCTCGGTCACTCTTTATGTCTGTTCGGCGATGGGTGTTCGCGCGATCGTCGCTGTCGCCGGAGGGCTGTCGTTCCGCAGGTTGTTCGCCGGAATGACCGGGATAGAGCTGATGATTCTCTCCTCGAGCGCCTCGGTGGGAGTCCTGACCGGGCTTGCCTCGGGTGCGTTGAGCTTGTCGCCCGTATTCGTCATCCCGCCGCTCGCGGTGATCGCGTTCGTGCTCCGACAGCACGCCCGCGCTGTCCAGGGCCGACACCAGCTCGACCATCTTCTGGAGACGGCTGCGGCTGCCAGCCAGAGCACGAGCAGCGCCGGGGTGCATGAGGTCCTTGTTGATGCCGCCGGCACGCTCCTGCACACCGCTGACGCGCGGATCCAGATCGCACCACCCCTCGACGACGAGCTCGGCAGCCTGATCCAGTCCGACGAGAGCGCCCTGTGGCTGGTGGCCCGGCCGCGATCCGGCCGTGGTGAAAGAGCTGAGGACCAGGCGATGCTCGACGGCCTCGCAGCCATCGGGGCGGGAGCCCTGGGGGCGGCCGAGCTGCTCGAACGGGTACGTCACCAGGCCTTCCACGACACTCTCACCGGACTGCCCAACCGGGTCCTGCTCGAGGACCGGGTCAGCCAGGCGCTGAAGGGGAGCGAGGAGCACGCGGTGGGCGTGTTGTTCATCAATCTCGACCTGTTCACCCGGGTGAACGAGAGTCTTGGCCACCGGGCCGCTGACACTCTGCTGCAGCGGGTCGCCGAGCGCATCTTGATGTCGCTGCAGCCGTCCGACTCAGCCGCCAGGATTGGTGGGGACGAGTTCGCCGTACTGCTTCCAGAGACTGACGCACGGTCGGCGCTGGAGGCGGCGCGGTGGATCAACGACGCCATGCGGAAGCCCTTCACAGTGCAGGAGCAGGAGCTGGTCGTGACTGCGAGCGTTGGCGTCGCGCTTTCGCCCGATGACGGCACGGACTTTGCGTCGCTGTTGCGTTCGGCTGATCTGGCGATGCACGACGCCAAGTCCGCAGGCCGCGACACGGCACGACGGCCGCTGGGCGGGGCGCGAGGACGGGGCGGGATGGCATTCGAGGCTGAGCTTCGTCGCGCTCTTGCCCACGATGAGCTGTGGGTTGCCTACCAGCCCCAGATCGACCTGGCCAGCAGGCGGATCGTCGGCACGGAGGCGCTGGTCCGCTGGGCCCACCCGGCTCGGGGGCTGTTGCGTCCCGACCAGTTCCTTCCTCTGGCCGAAGAGCTGGGGCTGATCGAGGCCATCGACGCGTGGGTTCTGGCCCAGGCCTGTCGGCAGACGATGGCCTGGCGGGCGAGCCACGTGCCGGACCTGCGAGCCGCCGTCAACGTCTCGGGCGGGCTGCTGCGCTCGGGCAATTTGCGCGACCTCGTGCTGACCAGGCTGCGGCAGACCGGTCTGCCGACGACGGCGCTCGAGATCGAGGTCACCGAGAAGGTGGCCGTCACCGAGGGCGAGGAGGCCCTCGAGTCGCTGGTCCAGCTCCGTGAGCTCGGCGTGCGGGTGGCGATCGACGACTTCGGCACGGGGTACTCCTCCCTGTCCCGGCTCCGCACCATGCCCTTCGACATCGTGAAGATCGACCAGTCCTTCATCCGGGAGATTGTCGACCGGCAGTCGCCGGTGCCCTTGGTGACCAGCGCGATCAGCATGGCGCACGGACTCGGCCTGCAGACCGTCGCCGAAGGAATCGAGACGCCCCAACAGCTGGCGTTCCTGACCGACAAGGGCTGCGACATCGGACAGGGCTACCTGTTCGGCCGGCCGGTGCGGGCCGACAAGCTGCGTCCCGGTCGGTCGCAGTGGGCGCCCCCGGCCGAGTCGGTCCCTGCCGGCTGACCGCCCGAGGCGGCTCGCGGCAGCTGCCCTCCGTATTCCGGCCCGCCGCCGCGACATTACTCACACTGCGTTCGAGGAAGGCTCCTGCCGCTCGCTGGTTGTACTGGCTGCAGTCCAACCAGAGGGAGCCACCATGACAGACCTTTTCGCGCCGTACCAGCTCGGCGGCATCGAGCTCGCCAACCGCCTCGTGATGGCGCCGCTCACCCGCAACCGGGCCGGCGCTGGTGAGGCTCCGACTGAGCTCGCTGCCGAGTACTACGCCCAGCGGGCCGGGGCCGGACTGATTATCAGTGAGGGCACGCAGCCTTCTGCCGTCGGTCAGGGCTACCCGCACACCCCGGGTCTGCACACCGACGAGCAGGTCGTCGGCTGGACGTTGGTCGCCGACGCTGTTCACGCGCGGGGTGGCCGGATCGTGGCCCAGCTCATGCACGCCGGCCGGATCAGCCACCAGGCGATCACCGGCCAGCAGCCGGTCGCTCCCTCCGCAGTCACCCCCGCCGGCGAGGTCTACACCGAGCAGGGGATGAAAGCCTTCGAGGCGCCCCGCGCCCTTGAGACCGCTGAGCTTGCCGGTGTCATCGCGGAGTTCGTCGATGCCGCGCGTCGTGCGGTGCACGCCGGTCTCGACGGGGTCGAGCTGCACGCAGCCAACGGCTACCTGCTGCAGCAGTTCCTCGCCGATGGCAGCAACACCCGCACCGACCTGTATGGCGGGTCCCCGCAGAACCGTGCGCGGTTCGTTGTCGAGGTCGCCACCGCCGTCGCCAGCGCGATCGGCGCCGACCGGGTCGGTATCCGGATCTCGCCCGGCGGCACGTTCAACGACGTCACCGAGACCGAGACCGAGCAGACCTATGCCGCACTGCTGGATGGGCTGAACCCGCTGGGCCTGCTGTATCTGCACATCCTTGAGGGCCCGGACTCCGACTTCCACGAGCAGCTTCGCAAGCAGTGGGACGGCCCGGCCATCTTCAACACCGGCTTCACCGGACCGTCTGACCTGGCCACCGCGCAGGAGGCCGTCGACACCGGCGCCACCGACCTGTTCTGCATCGGTCGCGGCTTCCTGGCCAACCCCGACCTCGTCGAGCGCCTGCGCATCGGTGCCGAGCTCAACGAGCCCGATATGGCGACGTTCTACAGCGGCGGCGCCAAGGGTTACACCGACTACCCGGTGCTGTCCGCCTGACGCCTGCCCCAACGGGACGAACCGCCCGAAGGGACCTTCTACCCTGTCACCGGACGCACTGGCGGCCCACCATCGGAGAAGCCAGAGCCATCAGGAGGCAGGGGAGGTGCCAGTGAGCGCACCAGTCACGCTCTCGCGTGGGGACTTCGACGCCGTCGTCCTGGACCTGGACGGGGTCGTCACCGACACGGCATCGGTGCACGAAAAGGCGTGGAAGCGACTGTTCGACGGGTTTCTGGCGGGCCGATCGCCGCGGCCGGGGCAGGACCTCCGGCCGTTCACGAACGAGGACTACCGGCGCTTCGTCGACGGCAGGCCTCGTTCCGATGGCGTGGTCAGCTTCCTGAAGTCTCGGGGCATCGAGGTGGCTCCGGACAAGGTCCAGGCACTGGCAGCCCAGAAGGACGACGACTTCCAGGACCTGCTGCGTCAGGAGGGAGTCCGGTTCATCCCTGGCGCCTTACCACTGCTGACCGCGCTGCGCCGGGCAGGTTTCTTGACGGCGGTCGTGTCCGCGAGCCGCAACTGCCGCGCGATCCTGACCCAGGCTGGCATCACCGAGCTCTTCGATGCCGAAGTCGATGGTGTCGTCGCTGCTGAGCTCGGTCTGCCGGGCAAGCCGCACCCGGCGGTCTACCACGAGGCTGCGCGAAGGCTGGGCACCGCGGCTGCCCGCACGGTGGTCGTCGAGGATGCTCTGGCCGGGGTCGAGGCGGGACGTCGGGGTGGCTTCGGCCTGGTCGTCGGGGTGGGCCCGGCCCGGCATGGGCAGGAGCTGCTATCGCACGGCGCAGACGTCATCGTCACCGACCTCGCCGGTATCGATGTTGTGCCGTCGCCTGCGACGCAAGAGTCCGGACGTGAGCGAGACCCGGTCATGAGCGCCCCCGCCGGGAGCGAGTGGGTCCTCGCCTACGAGGGGTTCGACCCGGCATACGAAGGACTGCGCGAAGTCCTGTGCACGCTCGGCAATGGCTTCTTCGCCACCCGTGGAGCGGCACCGGAGTCACGGGCGGACGGGGTCCACTACCCGGGCACCTACGTCGCCGGCTGCTGGAACAGGCTGACGGATCAGGTCGACGGACACTCGGTGGACAACGAGAGCATGGTGAACCTGCCCAACTGGCTTCCGGTCACCTTCGCGGTCGACGAGGGCGACTGGCTCGACCTCGCACGGGTCGAGGTGCTCACCCAGCAGCGCGAGCTGGACCTGAGGCGAGGCGTCTTCACCCGGCGGCTTCGCATCCGGGACGCTGAAGGACGGCTCACGACGCTGATCCAACGGCGCTTCGTGCACATGAAGCGAGCGCACCTGGCCGGGCTCGAGACCACGATCACCGCCGAGAACTGGTCGGGCACGCTGCGCATCCGGACAGGCATCGACGGGACCGTGCAGAACGCGGGCGTGGCACGTTACAGCGCGCTGGCCAGCCGCCATCTCACGCCGATCTCGCAGGGACCAGACGGTACCGACACCGTCGTACTGACTGTCGAGACCAGCCAGTCGAAGATCAGGATCGCCGTCGGGGCGCGGACGCGAGTTCGGCGTTCCGGAGAGCGGTGCGACGTAGTGCGCAACCTGCGAACCGATCCGGGCCTGGTCGAGGAGGAGATGGAGCTGGCGATCTCGGAGGGCCAGCAGGTGACGCTGGAGAAGGTGGTGGCCCTGCACACCGGGCGCGACTGGGCCGTCTCCGAGCCGGCCGAGGCCGTCGCGGCGGAGCTGGAACGTGCAGCCGGCTTCGAGGCGCTGCTCGATGAGCACACGCTTGCCTGGGAGCACCTGTGGGATAGGTTCCAGACCTCGCTGGAGGACGATCATCAGGCTGGGCCGCAGGCCTCGCTCACCGTCCGGCTGTACCTCTTCCATCTGCTGCAGACGCTGTCCCCGCACACTCTCGAGGCAGACGCCGGCGTCCCCGCCCGGGGTCTGCACGGCGAGGCCTACCGCGGGCACATCTTCTGGGACGAGCTCTTCGTGCTTCCCGTGATGACCTTGAGGGCTCCCGGTCTTACCCGGGCCCTGCTGAGCTACAGGTATCGCCGGTTGCCGGCCGCCCGTGAAGCCGCTCTGGCCTGCGGTCTGAATGGTGCGCTGTACCCCTGGCAGTCGGGCAGCGACGGCCGCGAGGTCAGCCAGCTGATCCACCTCAACCCCCTGTCCGGCCGGTGGCTGCCGGACGTCAGCCGGCTTCAGCGGCATGCGGGTCTGGCGGTGGCCTTCACGGCGTGGCACTACTTCGAGTCGACCGGCGACACTGGCTTCCTCGAAGACGAGGGCGCAGAGATGATCCTGGACGTTGCCCGTTACTGGGCCTCCCTCGCCACCTATGACCCCGGCCACGACCGTTTCGTCATCCGGGGGGTGATGGGGCCGGACGAGTTCCACACCGGCTACCCGGGGGCGGAGACCGCGGGGGTGGACAACAACGCCTACACGAACGTCATGGCGGTGTGGGTGCTGCGGCGGGCGC
>JBDTMW010000042.1:0-11795 GCA_039934065.1 Actinomycetota bacterium
CGGCCGCATGCACGAGCAGGAGGTGTCGGTCACGGCGGGTGGCCCGGCGCCATACATGATCCGCGACGAAGACCCCGCGGGTGAGCCGCCATACATCACCGTTGCGCACCGCGCGCTCGATGATCCGGGCTGACAAACCCACAGCCTCGGCTTCTGAGAGCCCGAAGACCTGAGGCAGGCGGGCCAAGGCGGTGAGGACATCGATCATGAGCCAACGGTGGGCCCTGGTCAGACGGCCCGGGACTCATCAGCGCAGGCACGTGGACAACGCCAAGAGATCCGGTGGCGATGTTGACAACCGACCAGACACCCAGTCTCCTTGCGCCAAAACCACCGAATGCAGGCCGTCGGTCGGCAGATTCGGTGGTTTCGGCGCAACAAGAGGGAGGAGGAGTGGAAGGGTCAGGCCTGGACGAGCTGGACGTCCAGAGCGATCTTGACCTTCTCGCCCACGAGAACGCCGCCGCCCTCGATCGCAGCGTTCCAGGAAAGCCCGAAGTCCTTGCGGTTGATCTCGGTGGTGGCCTCGAAGCCGGCGCGGGTCCCGCCCCACGGGTCGGCGCTGACCCCGCCGAAGTCGAGGTCGAAGGTGACCGGCTTGGTGACGCCCTTGATGGTGAGGTCGCCCTCGAGCGTGTCGTTGGTGACCTTGGTGGAGGTGAAGGTCATGGCCGGGTTGTTCTCGACGTCGAAGAAGTCGACCCCTTTCAGGTGGGCGTCGCGGTCCGGGCTGTTGGTGTCGACTGACGCCAGCTGGACAGTGGCCTCGACCTTCGACTGCTCGAACGGTTGCGCGACGGTGACGACTGCGGCAAAGTCCTTGAACTGGCCGCGAACCTTGCTCACCATGAGGTGGCGGGCAGCGAAGCCGACTTCGCTGTGTGAGGCGTCGATGTTCCAGGTGCCGGCGGTAAGGTCAGAAAGCTTGGTCATGGCGATGCTCCTTGATGGTCCTGTGGGTTCGGTGATGACGCTAACAGTATTAAGTTTAAGTTTCAACTAACTCACGGTAGGATGTATTCCATGAGCACACAGATGCCTCAGCCGCAGTGGCTCGATGCGGAGGAGCAGCACGCATGGCGCGAGTTCCTGCACGCAACCCGGTTGCTCGACGTGGCTCTCGACCGAGACCTCCAGGCCCATGGGCTTCAGCTGTCCGAGTACGAGATCATCTCGGTGCTTTCCGAACAGCCGGATCGACGACTGCGCATGTCCGAGATTGCCGCGCTGGTGGTGCAGTCCCGCAGCCGGTTAACGCACACTGCCGGGCGCCTCGAGCGTCGCGGATGGGTGCGCCGGGAGGCCTGTGTCGGGGATCGTCGAGGCGTTGAGCTGGTCCTGACCGATCTTGGCTACGCCGAGATCACCCGGATGGCGCCCACCCATGTCGACAGTGTGCGCCGCAACTTCCTCGCCCAGCTCTCCCGTGACGAGCTGCTCGCCCTTGGTCACTGCATGGAGGCCATCAGCCGCGGCATCCGGAATACGGGAGTCTGCGACGAGGTTCTGGCGCCCGAAGAACAGCCCGCCTGAGGCGTGGCCCTCGCACCGGGCAATGGCTGAGAGACTTGCTCACATGACGACTTCTCGATCCACGGCTCCGCGGACGCCATACCCGTATGACGCACCACTGTCCCAGGCGCTGCTGACCCGCGCTGCTGCCGTCACCCCAGGTGGGGTCAACAGTCCCGTGCGCGCCTTTCGCGCCGTCGGGGGGACGCCCAGGTTCATGGCCAGCGGGACCGGCCCCTACCTCACCGACGTCGATGGCCGAGAGTATGTCGACCTGGTGTGTTCGTGGGGGCCGATGATCCTGGGGCATGCCCATCCCGACGTGTTGGCTGCGGTCCAGGCGGCTGCCCTCAAAGGGTTCAGCTTCGGGACCCCGAGCGAGAACGAGGTCGCGCTGGCCGAGGCGATCGCGGCCCGGGTCGAACCCGTCGAGCAGGTACGCCTGGTCAACAGCGGCACCGAAGCCACGATGAGCGCCCTGCGCCTGGCACGAGGGTTCACCGGCCGGTCCAAGGTGGTCAAGTTCGCGGGGTGCTACCACGGACACGTTGACTCGTTCCTGGTCTCAGCCGGCAGCGGCCTGGCCACCTTCGCCCTGCCTGACTCTGCAGGTGTCCCCGCGTCCACCGCCGGCGAGACGATTGTGTTGCCCTACAACGATATTGAGGCCCTCGAGGCGGCCTTCGCGGAGCACGGTGACCAGATCGCCGTACTGATCACTGAGGCATCTCCCGGCAACATGGGGATCGTGCCGCCGCTGCCCGGCTTCACCGAGGCCCTTCGGCGGGTCACGACCGCGCACGGCGCCCTGCTGATCTCTGACGAGGTGATGACCGGGTTCCGTTGCAGCCCTTCGGGTTGGTACGGCCTCGAGGGTCCGTATGCCGGTGGCGCACCTGACCTGTTCACCTTCGGCAAGGTCATGGGCGGAGGCTTCCCCTCGGCAGCCTTCGGCGGTCGCGCCGACATCATGGCGATGCTCGCCCCCGATGGGCCCGTCTACCAGGCAGGGACGCTGTCAGGCAACCCTGTGGCCTCTGCGGCCGGTCTGGCAACGCTGAATGGCTGCACGCCGGCGGTCTACGACCGGCTCGGGGTCGTGAGCAGGACGATCGCGGACGCGACCTCGGCGGAGTTCTCTCGACACGGCATACCTCACGTTGTGCAATGGGCGGGGAGCATGTTCAGCATCTTCTTCCGAGAGGGAGCCGTCACCAACTACGACGAAGCCAGAGCCCAACAGGTGCAAGCCTTCTCGGCGTTGTTCCAGTCGATGCTCAGCCAGGGTGTGCACCTGCCGCCGAGTGCTTTCGAGACGTGGTTCGTCAGTGCCTCACATGACGACGCAGCCGTCGACCGGGTGCTCGCCGCGCTTCCAACGGCAGCGAAGGCCGTCTCAGAGTCGTTTGCGACAATCTCCGCATGACAAAGCCTGCCGGTGACCCCAACCGGACTGTTGTGCATCTGTTGCGCCACGGTGAGGTGCATAACCCCACCGGCGTGCTCTACGGCCGACAGCCTGACTTCCACCTGTCGGACCTCGGTCGCGAGATGGCCGAGACGGTCGGTGCGCATCTCGCCGACCACGACGTGACCGTGGTCGTGGCTTCGTCGCTGGACCGGGCGCAGGAGACCGCGGCGCCGATCGCGGCTGCCCATAGCCTTGCCATCAGCACGGACGACAGGGTGATCGAGGCCGATAACTATTTCGAGGGCATGACGTTCGGCGTTGGTGACGGGTCGCTGAGGTATCCCAGGCACTGGCCCAAACTGATCAACCCGTTCAAGCCGTCGTGGGGGGAGCCCTACGAACAGATTGCCGCCCGGATGCTCGCCGCCATCGCGGCGGCCCGAGAGTCTGCGCGCGGTCACGAGGCTGTGATCGTCTCCCACCAGCTGCCGGTGTGGACGGTGCGTGCCAAGCTTGAGGGCCGTCGTCTGTGGCACGACCCCCGCAAGCGTGAGTGCACACTGGCCTCGCTGACCTCCTTGGTGTTCCTAGGCGACGAGCTCGAGTCGATCACCTACAGCGAGCCTGCTGCCGCCCTGCTGCCCCGAGCGAGCAAGACGTCAGGCGCATGAGCTTCGCCTCGCCGATGGTCGGGAAGTCGCCGGTCCCCAAGTCGATGTTCCGTCAGTCGGTGTTGCGCAGCATCATGGCTGTCCTCGCGGTGGGGGTACTGTCCTTTGGCGTATCCTCGTGCAGCACGGACGCCAACTCCATTGCGGCGCAAGCCAAGTTGGGCGATGGCAAGGGTTTCATCTCGGGGGACGGCAGCATCGAGCGCGTGGCATCGGGTCAGCGCTCGACCCCGTTGGCCTTGACCGGCACCACCCTCCAGGGCACGTCGTGGAAGATCACCGACGCCAAGGACAAGGTTCTGGTCCTCAACGTCTGGGGCACCTGGTGTGGCCCGTGCGTGGCTGAGGCGCCGCACCTGCAACAGGTGTGGTCGGAGATGTCCGAAGCCGGCAAGCCGGTGCAGTTCATGGGGATCAACTACCGCGACAGCCCCGAGACCGCCGCCGCCTTCCTGCGGGCCAACAAGATCGCCTACCCATCGCTGCAGGACGACGGCGGTCGGACCCTGCTGGCACTGCGCGGGAAGGCGAACGCGACGCCCACGACGCTGGTTCTGGACCGTCAGGGCCGCATCGCCGCGCGGGTGTCGGGGCCGGTCACGGCTGCCACCCTGAGCGGGCTGGTCAATGACGTCATCGGTGAGAGCGCGTGATCGCTGACGCCGGTAGCATCATCACGTCCGGGTCACTGCCTTTGGCCATCGTGGTGGCCCTTGCGGCGGGATTCGTCTCTTTCGCCTCCCCGTGCGTCCTGCCCCTTGTGCCGGGTTTCCTTGGTTATGTGACCGGCCTGTCCGGCGTCACGCTCGAACAGCGCAGCCGAGGACGGCTCATGGTCGGGGCGCTGCTGTTTGTCCTCGGGTTCAGCGCCGTGTTCATCGCTGTCGCTGTGACCGTCTCGGCCGCTGGCACGCTGCTGAAGGATCACCAGGGTCTGCTGATGCGACTCGGCGGCGTGTTCGTGATCCTCATGGCGCTGATGTTTCTCGGCCTCGGCAGTCAGCGCAGCTTTGCGCCCCGGTGGAAGCCTGCGGCCGGTCTGGCCGGGGCGCCGTTGCTCGGCATGGTGTTCGGCTTGGGGTGGGCTCCTTGTATTGGCCCGACGTTCGGGGCGATCATGGCGCTCTCGACCGCGCTGTCGGGCGACCAGCACCTCATTGCCCGTGGCGTCGGGCTCGCCACGGCATACTCGCTGGGTCTGGGACTGCCGTTCCTGCTTATCGCCGGGGGCTACTCCCGCGCCGGCCGCGCCTCACGGTGGCTGCGGGAGCACAACCGTGGCATTCAGATGGCTGGCGGCGTTCTGCTGCTGGCCGTGGGGCTCCTGCTCGTCACCGGCTTGTGGGAGATCGTGACCACTGCCATCCAGGGCGGCCTGGTTCAGCAGTTCCGGACGGTGCTGTGATGGCGAGGGTGCCGGGATGAGCCAGACCCGCATGGACACCCGTCCCGACGAGAGTGACATCACCCAGCCGACACTCGGCCCGCTCGGCTTGTTGCGATGGGCGTGGCGTCAGCTCACGAGCATGCGCACCGCTCTGTTCCTGTTGCTGTTGCTGGCGATTGGAGCGGTGCCTGGCTCTATCTGGCCGCAGCGCAACATCGACGCGGGGCGAGTGGCCGACTACCTGGCTCGCCACCGGAGCACCGGTCCATGGCTCGACCGTCTCGGCTTCTTCGACGTGTACGCCTCGCCATGGTTCGCTGCCATCTACCTGCTGTTGTTCGTCTCGCTGGTGGGCTGTGTCGTTCCGCGTTCGAAGCTTCACTGGCGAGCGATGCGGGCGCAGCCCCCAGCGGCGCCACGCAGGCTGGAGCGGCTGCCCGAGCATGGCGAGATCGTGGTCGACGGCACGCCTGAGGACACGCTGCGGGTCGCGAGGGAAGTCCTGAGTGGCAGAAACGTCCTCGGCAGTCGCAGTCCGATCAGGCGCTGGCGAATCCGCCCGGCTGGAGAGTCTGTCGTCGCAGGCGAAAGTGACGGCCTCTGGCTCAGTGCCGAGTCCGGCTATCTGCGGGAGACCGGCAACCTGGTCTTTCATACGGCGCTGATCGTCGTCATCGTGGCAGTGGGCGTCGGGCACCTGTTCGGGTGGCGTGGCGACCGCATCCTGGTCACCGGCAAGAGCTTCGCGAACACGATCTCTTCCTATGACACGTTCGACCCTGGTCCCTGGGTCGACACCGAGGGCCTGTCGCCCTTCACGGTGGCGCTCGACAAGCTCGACGTCACCTTCGAGGAGAGGGCCGGCGGGGCGCAGCGCGGAGCCCCGCGCGACTTCACGGCATACACCCGCACGCAGGCCAGCATTCAGGCTCCCCAGGTCAGCCAGACCCTGAAGGTCAACGGCCCGCTCACGTTCGGCGGGGCGTCAGTCTTCCTTCTGGGCAACGGCTATGCGCCGGTCATCACCGTGCGCGACGCGGCGGGGCAGATCCTCATGCATGAGGCCACCCCGTTCCTTCCCCAGGACGCCAACTACAGGTCGGTCGGTGCCGTCAAGGTCTCGGCATCCAGCCCGAAACAGCTGGGGTTCTTCGGCTTCTTCCTGCCCTCGGAGTACCTCGACAAGGACGCCGGGCCATCGTCGTTCTTCCCCGGGCTGAAAAACCCGGCGCTGGCACTCGGCGTCTACGAGGGCGACCTCTATCCGCAGGGTCGGCCCCAGTCGGTCTACACGCTGAACACCGAGAAGATGACACAGCTCAAGAACGCCGGCGGCGAGCCGTTGCGCCTGCTGCTCAAGCCGGGACAGACCACGCAGCTACCCGGTGGCCGCGGGAGCATCACCTTCGACTCGGTCCAGCGGTGGGCAGGGCTGTCGGTGCGCTACGACCCTGGCAAGGCCCTGGCGCTGGCCGGTGCGCTGGCCGCGCTGGCCGGGCTGATCGCCTCGCTGCTGATCCGGCGTCGCCGGCTTTTCGTTCGCGTGAGTCCGCGCGGTCGTCGTACGGTGGTCTCTATCGGTGGCTTGGCCAAGGGTGAGGACCCCGGCCTGGGAGCCCTGATCGAGGACCTGCTCAGCACCATCGCCGAACGGACAGGCACCAAGGTATGACGAACGAGACACTCTCGCTGTACGCCAACCTCAGCGTCTACTCGGCCATGGCGGTGTTCACCATCGCCATGATCGCCTTCGCCATAGATCTCGCAGGGGCTGTCCCAAGGGTCGAAGCGGTGGCGCCCGCGATGCAGAACGAAGCGGCGCTGGTTGGGAGCGGCCCATCCGTTGGAACCCCGTCGACTCCGATCGCCGGTGACGTCCCGGAACGGCCGCGAAGACGCAAGGCGGCCGGAGTCGCGATGATGCTGACCCGGCTAGGCGGTCTCCTGCTGATCGCCGCCGCGGCCATGCGGGGCCTGTCCGTCCATCGCCCACCGCTGGGCAACATGTTCGAGTTCGCCCTCGTGGGCTGCATGTTCGTCGTCGTCGTCTTTGTCGCCATCAGCCTGCGCCGCGACATCCGTTGGCTGGGGCTGTTCGTCATCGGCCCGGTGCTGCTGACCCTCGGACTGGCCATCACGGTCTTCTACACCGACGCCAGTGAGCTGCTTCCCTCACTCAAGAGCGTCTGGCTGGTCATCCACGTCACGGTGGCCACGTTCTCCGTTGCCCTGTTCACCATCGCGTTCAGCGTGACGATCCTGCACCTGGTCCAGTCGTGGCTGGAGTCGCTGGACCCTGCGGGGATGTCACGAGTCAAGACCATCGTCAACACCGCCCTCCCACCGTCGAGGTCACTGGACCGGACGGCCTACGGGATCCACGTCGTGGCGTTCCCGCTGTGGACCTTCACGCTCATCGCCGGTGCGATCTGGGCCGAACAGGCCTGGGGTCACTACTGGAACTGGGACCCCAAGGAAGTGTGGACGTTCGTGATCTGGGTCGTCTACGCCGCCTATCTGCACGCCCGCGCGACAACGGGGTGGTCGGCACGGTCGGCCAACTACCTGGCCCTTGCGGGCTACGGCTGCATCTTGGTCAACTACATGGTCGTGAACGTCTTCTTCGTTGGTCAGCACTCATACTCAGGGATGTGAGCATGGCGCGCTACTCGGTCTTGCGGTTGTTGATCTTCTTCGGGTTCGTCTCTGCACTGTGGCTGCTGGGCGTTCGCAGTCAGGTGTGGTTGCTCGTCATGTCGGCGCTGGGTTCTGCGACGCTGTCGTACTTCGTTCTGGCGGGGCCGCGGGCGCAGCTCAGCGCCAAGATCGCCCGCAGGGTCGATGAGCGGGCACGGCGGCTCGAGCGCAGTCACCAGGACGAGATCGACGAAGATGTCGAGGCGGAGGACAGCTCGCCGCGTGCCTGAGCAGCAAGCACGCGGTGGGTCTCAGCCGACGTAGCGAGAAGCGCCCAGTCCGAGTGCCAGCAGCGCCGCGTAGACCAGCTCGAACCTCCCCGTGCCGGACAGCACAGGGACCAGGTCTGCGCCTGTTGCGCCGCGCAGCACCCGCCGAAGCAGCGGGTACGCCAGAACGAAGGACACCAGCGCCACCAGGGCGGTGAGGTGGATCATCCCGGCCACGACGACGCAGGCGGACGCGACGGTCAGCAGCGCGGCATACAGCCAGCGGGTCCTGCTCTCTCCCAGGCGTACTGCGAGGGTCCGCTTGCCGTGTAGCTGGTCGGTGGGTATGTCGCGCAGGTTGTTGGCGACCAGGATTGCCGAGGCGATGGCGCCCACGCCGACAGCGCCGGCGATCGAGGCGGCGCTGATGGAAAGCGCCTGTGTATAGGTCGTGCCCAAGGTGGCCATCAGGCCGAAGAACACGAACACGAACACTTCGCCCCATCCGCGATAACCGTATGGGCGCTTGCCTCCGGTGTAGTACCAGGCGGCGGCGATCGATGCGGCACCGACCAGCAGCATCACGAAGGCGTTGCTGAGCGCGACCAGGGCAAGCCCGAGCACGGCAGCGCTGAAGAAGGAGAGCATGGCTGCGAGCTTGACGTTGTCGGCCTTGGCCAGACCCTGTCCAACCAGCCGTACCGGGCCAACCCGCGCCTGGTCGGTGCCCCGGATGCCGTCGGAGTAGTCGTTGGCGTAGTTCACCCCGACCTGCAGCGCCAGCGAGACCAGAAGGGCAAGCACGGCGAAGGCGATGTTGGCCTTCCCGAGGGCGTATGCCGCGCCGGTGCCGACGAGTACGGGTGCGATGGCGGCGGGGAGGGTGCGGGGGCGTGCGCCCTCGACCCACTGGGACACGGTTGCCATGGAGTGGTTTCTCGCTCAGCTCAGATCGTGGTGGGTGAATCAGACCGTGGCGGAATGCTCACAGGTTACGAAGAAAGTCCGGATCATCATCGGGTCCGCGCGGTGCGGACGGGCGGTTTGATCTCGGGCGTCCGTTTTGGGGACCTCGCTGCCTTCCCGTGACGAGCCAGGCCACTGCGCCGATCCCGGTCGGGGCGGAGAGAAGGATCAGCAGGATCCAGACGACCTTGGGGAGGAACTGAACGCGGCTGTCCTCGGTCTGGATCGCGTCGATCAGCGTGTAGATCGCCAACGCGAGAGGAATGAGAACTAAGAGCACCCTTGCCATGCCGACCTCCTTACGCGCCTTGAACTGATCCTGCATCAATCTTGTCACGCCCTCAGCCTCTCGGGTCGAAGAGCCTCCTGACGGCGGCGCGATCGTGCTTGCCGGGGCCGCGCAAGGGAAGCTCTGGCTGGGTCGTGAGCCGCCGCGGCAAAGCGTGATCCGGCAGTATGCCGCGCAGCTGACCCCGGACGTCATCGAGCGTCAGCGGTGAGCCTCCCTGGGTGAGAACGATGGCGGCACTGACGACCTGACCCCACTCAGGGTCGGGGCTGCCCACCACGACGGCCTCGGCGATGGCATCGAGCCGGGCCAGCGCCTCCTCGACCAGGCGCGGGGCCACCTTGAGGGCACCGGTGTTGATCAGGTCGTCGACGCGCCCGTCCACGACGAGGGAGCCCCTGTCGTCGAGGTGACCGACGTCGTCGGTACGGAACCATGCCGTGCCGTCTTCGTCGTGGCTGAACGCCGCCGCTGTCAGAGCGGGCTCACCGAGGTAGCCCTCTGCGAGGGTGGCGCCACCGAGCCGGATCCGGCCGTCGTCCTCGAGCCGGAGGAGGCTGCCGCCAAGAGCCCTGCCGTCATAGACGCAACCGCCAGCGGTCTCGCTCATCCCGTAGGTGGTGACCACCCGGATCCCGGCGGCTCGCGCTTCGGCGAGCAGGCTGGAAGGCGACGCCGCACCGCCGACCAGGACTGCGGAATACCGGGCGAGCGCCTCTCGTCCGTCGGCTGACGCGAGCAGCCGGACCAGCTGTGTCGGGACCAGTGCCGTGTAAGCCGTTGCGCCAGAGGCGATCTCAGCGGTTGCCCGGACGAACTCCGCCGCGGTGAACCCCTTCGCCAGGTCCATAGCAACAGGACTGATGCCCGCGGCCAGCGATCGGACCAGGACCTGGATACCGGCGATATGATGCGCCGGCATCGCCAGTAGCCACTGCCCCGGACCGCCCAGCCGGGTATGGGTGGCGTCGGCGGACGCACGGAGGGCCGAACGCGTCAGCATGGCCAGCTTGGGTCGCCCGGTCGAGCCGGAGGTGCTGATCGAGAGCGCGAGGTCGTCGGGGAGGTGGGCGGGGTCGTCCGGAATCGACGGACCAGCGCTGTCGGGGGCATGTGGGGCCAGGGCGAAGCCGGTGCCATCCAATGCCCCTTGCAGGTCTCCCAAGAGGTCGAGCGCGGCGATGCCGGACGGGAATGACAGGGCGCGCAGCCGGGAACCACTCACCCGCAGAGCCTATGTGCTGCCGCGCGTGAATCCGGAGCGTGAATACTGGGCGGGTGACCGAGACCGTGCGACCAGAGACTGAGCAGAGCCGACCCGTGGCGGTCGTGACCGGCGCGAGCAGCGGCATCGGGGCGGCAACGGCGCGTCGCCTGGCCGCCGAGGGCTTCGAGGTGGTGTGCGCGGCGAGGCGCGGTGACCGGATAGCCGCCCTCGCCGACGAGATCCACGGCCGGGCGGTCCGCTGCGACGTGACCTCTGCCGATGACGTGGCCTCTCTTGTGGCCGAGGTCGGCGAGCACTGTGACCTGCTGGTGAACAACGCCGGCGGTGCCTTCGGCGCTGACCCGGTGTCGTCGGCAGACCTTGACCAGTGGCGGGCGATGTACGAGGTCAACGTCATCGGCGTCGTCGCTGTGACGAAGGCCTTGCTACCGGCGCTCGTGGCGTCTCACGGCCAGATCGTGATGATGGGGTCCACAGCCGGTCAGGTCACCTACGAGGGGGGCGGCGGTTACGCGGCAGCGAAGTTCGGTGTGCGAGTGGTGGTGGACACGCTCCGGCTGGAGCTGTGGGACCAGCCGGTGCGGGTCTGCGAGATAGCACCCGGCATGGTGCGGTCCGAGGGCTTCGCGCTGACCCGTTTCGCCGGGGACCAGGCCAGGGCCGACGCGGTGTATGCAGGAGTGGCCGAGCCGCTGACCTCAGAGGACATCGCAGACTGCGTGGCGTGGGTGGCGACCCGTCCGCACCACGTGAACATCGACCGGATGATCGTGCGCCCGCGCGCGCAGGCGGCCAACCACAAGGTCCACCGTGTCCTCGGGGAGCTCGGGTGACGGCGCAGCCACCGACCAGCGGCCCCGTTCCGGTCGAGCCTGGTTCGTCGACGGGTCCCGTGGCTGACAGCCGGGACCGCCCATTGCGGGACCTGCGTATCTCGGTCACCGACCGGTGCAACTTTCGCTGCGTCTACTGCATGCCGAAGGCGGTCTTCGGCAAGGACTTCACGTTCTTGCAGCGAGACGAGCTGCTGACCTTCGAGGAGATCACCCGGCTCGCGAGGGTCGCCGTCGCACGTGGGATCGAGAAGATCCGCCTCACCGGTGGCGAGCCGTTGCTACGCAAGGGTCTTGCGGACCTGGTGGGCATGCTCGCAGCGCTGAAGACGCCGGACGGCAGGGATATCGATATTGCGCTGACCACCAACGGGTCAGCGCTGGCCGTCATGGCGAAGTCACTGAAAGACGCTGGCCTCAAACGGTTGACCGTCTCCCTCGACTCGCTGGACGACGCAACCTTCAAGGCTGTCAACGATGTGACCTTCCCGGTGGCAAAGGTCCTGCACGGCATCGAGGTGGCCCATCAGGTCGGCCTCGGCCCGATCAAGATCAACATGGTGGTCAAGCGCGGCCAGAACGATCAGGACAT
>JBDTMW010000043.1:0-11467 GCA_039934065.1 Actinomycetota bacterium
GGATCGTGTCGACCCGGCGGGTGGACTCCAGGATCTGCGGGCCCTTGATGATGATTCCGAGCTGGGCGCCGCGGCCGGTTCCGACCAGCAGGGCGGTCGGGGTGGCAAGCCCCAAGGCACACGGGCAGGCGATGATCAGCACGGCCACGGCCGCGCTGAACGCCGCGGTCGCGGCGTTACCGGTCAGCAGCCACACCGCCAAGGTGGTCAGGGACAAGAGAATCACGATGGGAACGAAGATGCCGGAGATCCTGTCGGCCAGACGCTGAACCTGCGCCTTTCCGTTCTGGGCGTCTTCGACCAAGCGTGCGATCTGGGCCAGCTGGGTGTCGGCGCCGACCCGGGTGGCCCGGACGATCAGCCGACCGCCGGCATTGACAGTCGCTCCGACCACGGCGTCGCCGGGGCCGACCTCGACGGGCACCGACTCACCGGTCAGCATCGAGGCATCGACCGCGGAGGTGCCGTCGGTGACGGTTCCGTCCGTGGCGACCTGTTCCCCGGGGCGGACGATGAAGACGTCACCCACGACGAGCTGGTCGGTCGGGATCCGGACCTCGGTGCCGTCCCGCAGAACTGCGACGTCTTTGGCACCCAGGTTCAACAATGCGCGCAACGCGGCACCGGAGCGCTTCTTGGCCTTGGCCTCAAAGTAGCGACCGGACAGGATCAACACGGTCACCACGGAGGCGACCTCGAGGTAGATATCGTTCTCTCCGCTCGCCCGTGAGGGCAGGAGCTCGAAGCTCATTCGGACGCCCGGCATCCCGGCGCCACCCAGTAGCAGCGCCCAGAGCGACCACAGCCACGCAGAGCCAACACCCACCGAGATCAGGGTGTCCATGGTCGCCGCCCCGTGGCGCGCGTTGGTGAACGCGGCTCGGTGGAACGGCAGGGCACCCCACACCACGACGGGTGAGGCCAGAGTCAGGGATATCCATTGCCAGTTGTCGAACTGCAACGGCGGGATCATCGACCACAGCAGGACCGGCAGGCTGAGATACGCCGAGATCACCAGCCGCTGTCGAAGTCGGGACACCTCGTCGTCCCGGTCATCCTCCTCAGCGTCACCCGCCGTCTCCGAAGATGCGCTGCTGACCTTGGGGGCAGGCAGCTCCGCGGTGTAGCCAGTCGCCTCGACGATGGCGATCAGGTCCTCGGGGGCGACGGACCCGACATACGTCACCTTGGCCTTCTCGGTGGCGTAGTTGACCGTCGCGCTGACGCCCTCGAGCTTGTTCAGCTTCTTCTCGATCCGCATCGCGCAGGAGGCGCAGGTCATCCCGCCGATGACGAGCTCGACGCTGTGGTCCTCGGCGATCTGGTCGGCAGTGCTGGCGGTCATGGGTTCCTCTCCTCCTGCGCAAGATCAGCGCAGTCTTACGGCACGTTCAGTCGGCTAGCAGATGTCAGACGGAGGCGAGCTTGTAGTCGCCGGCCTCGACCAGGGCTACGGCCACCTCGTCGTCCGTGAGTGGCTGGTCAGCGGTGACTCTCAGGGTGGAGGTGCCGTCGGCGACGAGGTCGATCTGCACGTCCGTGACGCCGGCCAGCACGCTCAGCTCGCTGGTGACGGCACCGACGCAGTGGCCGCAGGTCATTCCGGTCACAGGGAAGGTCTGGGTGCTCATGTGGTTCTCCTTGTTGTTGGTAACGGTGGTGGTGATGGGTGGTGTCGATGGTTGGTGTCACGGGGTGGATCAGTTCAGGAACGGACCAGGCGCGCGATCGCGGCTGAGGCTTCCTTCAGCTTTTCGGACGCTTCATCGCCACCGGCCTGGATGGCGTTGGTGACGCAGTGGTTCAGGTGCTCGTCGAGCAGGGCAAGCGCAACCGCCTCCAACGCCTTGGTGGCCGCAGAGATCTGGGTCAGCACATCGATGCAGTACGTGTCCTGCTCCACCATCTTGTGGATGCCGCGGACCTGTCCCTCGACCCGACGCAGTCGTTTCAGGTGGGCGTCTTTGGTGGCGTGGTAGCCGGGCGCATCGGTGTGCACGGTCCTCCTTCTTAACAGGTACCCAGTGGGGGTATCCACTTGCAGTCTGCAACTATACCCCCGACGGGTATATTCCGCGTCCCCGGGGTGGGTTGTTCGGCTACGGGTGCGCGGGTCGTTCGTGTTCAGCGTGGCTGCCGGCCTCGAACTGGATGGTGGAGTGCTCGACGTCGAAGTGTCCGGTCAGGCACCGCTGAAGCTCATCGAGCAGGCTCGGCAGGTGCCCGTCGTAGAAGGACGTGTCGTCAACGACGACGTGAGCCGTCAGCACCGGGAGACCCGTGGCCACCTGACTGGCGTGCAGATCGTGCACCGCCCTCACATGGGCGACTGCGAGCAGGTGTTCGCGAACCTCACTCAGCTCCAGGCCTTTGGGCGTCGACTCCAGCAGGACGTCGACGCTCTCGTGCAACAGCTTCAGCGTCCGCGGAATGATCAGCGCTCCGATCAGCAGCGATGCCAGTGCATCAGCCCGTGACCAGCCGGTGACGGCGATGACAGCGGCGGCGACCAGGACGGCCACCGACCCGAGTGCGTCGTTCACGACCTCCAGGAAGGCAGCCCGCATATTCAGGTTCTGCGAACGTGATCCGGCCAGGACGGCAATACCGATCAGGTTGCCCACCAACCCGATGCTCCCGAAGACGAGCATCGTTGCGGGAACCACCTCGGGCGGGTCGAACAGTCTGCGCACCCCTTCGACCAGGACGAAGCCGCCCACCGCCAGCAGCACCGCCGCCTGAACCGCGGCCGCAAGCACCTCGGCCCGGCGAAAGCCCCAGGTCCGGCCCAGGGTCACCGGCCGCTGAACCAGTACGGAGGCAACCCAGGCCAGGGTCAGACCGGCCACGTCGGTGAGCATGTGACCCGCGTCGGCCAGCAGGGCAAGGCTGCCTGAGACAACCGCGCCGATGACCTCAGCGACCAGGACTGTGGCGGTGATGGCGAGCACAGTCATCAGTCGTCTACTCACGGACCGCC
Organism: Actinomycetota bacterium; assembly: GCA_039934065.1. Taxonomy (GTDB): domain Bacteria; phylum Actinomycetota; class Actinomycetes; order Actinomycetales; family Dermatophilaceae; genus UBA4719. The sequence continues at coordinate 2,981 of JBDTMW010000043.1, forward strand.
CCCTCCAGCATGCCTGCGATGAAATGGCGCTGCAGGACGAGATAGAGGGCAACGACGGGCGTTGCCACGATGACCGCACCGGCGGCCAGCAGGGTGAATCCCTGGGTGTACTGCCCCTGGAAGAAGGCCAGCCCCAAGGGGGCGGTGCGCAGAGCCTCGTCGGTCACCATGACCAGCGGGATCAAGAACTCGTTCCAGGTCCACATGAACACCAGCACGGTGAGGGTGACGATGGCCGGCCTCGCCAGCGGCACGAGCACCTGCCAGAGGATGCGGCGGTTCGAGGCGCCGTCCAGCCGTGCTGCCTCGATCAGCGACCTGCTGCTGGAACGAAAATAGGCACGCATCCAGAAGGTTCCGAAGGCCACGGACTGGGCCACCTGGGGAAGGGCGACCGCCCAGAACGTGTTGGTGAGGCCAAGTGTTCGCAGGTCGAAGTACAGAGGGACGACGATGGCTTCACTGGGCATCATGATGCCCAGGAGGAAGAGGTAGAAGAGCGGGGATGACCCGCGAAAACGCATGGTGCCAAAGGCGAATCCACTCAGGATCGACAGAGCGACGCTGACGGCCACCACCGAGACGGACACCAAGAGGCTCATCCGCATGTAGCTGCCGAAGTGGCCCACCTGCCACGCCTCGGTGAAGTTGCCGAAGTGCAGACCGGCGAACGAGGCAGTCGCGCCGGTGCCAGTGTCGGCGGAGTCACTCGGGCCGAGGGCTGACTGGAGGATGGTCAGGATCGGGATGAGGGCGAAGACGGCAAACGCCGCAAGGATGACGTAGTTCGCCGAGCGCTCTGCACGGGAGACCCTCATCGCGGGACCCTCATGAGGTGTCCCGGTCGCCGATCCGGGTGATACCGAACGAGATCGCGAAGATCACGATCGTCAGGGAGACGCCGATCGCGGCAGCGGAGCCGACCCGTCCGAGCTCGAACGCCCGGTGGTACACCTCGTATGACGGCACGGACGTCGTGTTGCCCGGCCCGCCTCTGGTGGTGACATAGACCAGGTCAAAGGTGCGCAGCGCGGCGATCACGGTCAGGGTCAGCGCGACCGCGATCTCGCCTCGGACGGAGGGCAACGTCACGGCGAAGAACTCACGCACCGGACCGGAGCCGTCAAGTCGCGCAGCCTCATACAGCTCGCCGTTGATCCGCCCCATGCCCGCGAGCAGCAGCACCGTCACCAGCCCGGTCTCGAACCAGCTGCCCACGAACCCCACGGCGGTCAGGGCGAAGTCGTAGTCGCCGAGCCAGCCACGGGTCAGCGAGTCCAGACCCACTGCGCTGAGCAGGGTGTTGAGGCTCCCGTCCGGGGCGTAGATGCGACGCCAGGCAACGGCGACGACGACCATCGCCACGACCTGCGGGAGGAAGACCACCGTCCGGAAGAAGGACAGCCCGCGCACCTTTGCCCGGTTGAGAACCGACGCCAGCAGCAGGCCCACGACCGTGGGGATGACAGCGAAGAAGACCATCAGCACGAGGGCGTGACCGAAGGCGTTGCGGAGCCCCCCGTCGGTGAGGACCTCCTGGTAGTTGTCGAGGCCGATCCAGCGTCCGAGAGTGAGTCCGTCCCAGTCGTAGAACGAGATCTGTACCGCACGCAGCAAGGGGTAAAGCAGGAATGCGGCGTAGACCAGGAACGCCGGCAGCAGGTAGAGATAGGCGATTCGCCGCGGCTCACCAGGCGGGCCGGCATCGCGCTTCATCCCCGCCCGCGGCGCAACCCGGGTGTGGGCTCGGGCCCTGACCCGGGCCGGCTGCCTCACGACGGAGATCTCTAGCCCTTGGCTGAAGCGAAGGCTGAGTAGTCCTTCTCGAGCCGGTCGAGGAACTGTTCCGGCGTGGCTTTCTTGGCGAGCAGGTCCTGAAGCGCCGCACCGATGGTGTCGTACATCGTGGGCGTCGCGTAGTCGAGGTACGGGACCAACCCCTCCTGCTCGACAATCGTGCCGAAGCTCGCGAAGACATCCTTCTGGAGACTCCCGGTAACCACCTGGGCGCTGGTGTCGGCTATCGGCAGGTTGTCGGTCTTGGCCAGCACGGCCATCGCGTTCTTGCTGGTGATGAAGTTGATGTAGGCCGCTGCCGCATCGGGGTGCTGGCTCTTGGTCGTGATCGCGAACGGCAGCCCGGTACCGCCCGTGGCGACCGGCTTGTCGCCGGCCGCGGCCCCTGGGGGCAGCATGAAGCCGACGTCGGCGCCCATGGCTTTCTGCAGGTCCGCCTGAAGCCAGGTGCCGGCGATCAGGTAGACCCCGGTGCCCTTGGTGAACCCCTGCCAGGCCGGGTCGTAGTCCTGGCCGTTCACACCCTTGTTGAAGTACCCCTTGTCGACCCAGTCGACCAGCGTCTGCGCGGCCTTGAGGTTCTCCGGCGACTTCCAGGTGGCACCACTGCGACCGAAGGCCAGCGTCGTGATGGTGGCCGCCGGTGTCGTCCGGCCCTGGACGGTGCCGAACACGTGGATGGCTGGCCATTTCTCGAGGTTTCCGAGCACCAGCGGGACCTCGCCCTTGGCCTTGAGGGTCGCCAGGGAAGCCTGGAACTCGGACCATGTCGTCGGTGCCTGCAGGCCTGCGTCGGCCAGCTTCTTCTTGTTGTAGAAGATGCCCACGGTCTCGCCGACCTGGGGAAGGCCATACAGGTTGCCCTCCCCGAACGTCTTGCCGTCCGCGCTGTACGAGGAGTACTGACGCACTGACTCCGGGTAGCGGGCATCCCATCCATACGCCTTGGCATAGCTGTCCAGGGGGCGCAGCTGCCCGGCCTTGACGAACTCCCCCATGTCTGAGCGGCCGTTGTTGGCTTCGACTACATCGGGGGGCTCATTGCCGCTCAACGCCAGGCGCAACGTGGTTTTGAGGTCGTCGAAGGAGCGAGAGACCCGCTTGATCTTGATGTTCGGGTACGTCGTCTCGAACTCCTTGATCAGCTGCGCCATCTGGGCCGCCTGGCCGCCACGGACCTCCTGGTCCCAGACCAGTAACGTCGCGGCGCCCATCTTGGCGGCGTCGGTCTGCACCGCGGAATCGGATACCGACCGGGCGACGGTCGGCGAGCTGGACCCGGGGGCGCAGGCCGCGACCGCGGCGATACCCAGTGCGCTCGCAACGAGCAACAGGCGAGGAGAGCGGATCATGTGGTGCTCCTTCTTGGGTGGTCAGACCTGCCGAAGCGTATTCCGGACGCCAGCGTCATGGCTTCGCATCAACGTCGGCCCGACGGGCGATGGTGGCCGCAGCCCTGCGGACCGCACCCACGGGAACGGTGGGGACGATCTCTTCGAGGAACGCGTACCTGCGTTGCAGTGAGCAGCAGTAGCTCGAGCCGTCCCTGGAATCGCGCAGGTCGTGCCACCAGTCAGCGATGTCCCCCCAGCCCGGCGCCGCCAGAGATCCGCCGAACTGCTGGACGGCGAGGGCCGAACACAAGGTGGCGAAGGCGAGCCGGTTGTTCAGGGGCCATCCGGCCAAGGTGCCGACGACCAGACCGGCACCGAAGACGTCACCCGCACCGGTGGGGTCGAGCGCCGACACCCGCAGCGCGGGGACCCGAGCCTCCTCGCCGGAAGTCGAATCGATCGCGAATGCGCCCTCGGCGCCGTTCGTCACCACGGCCAGCGGGACGCGGTCGGCCAGGGAGTAGAGCGCATCCTGTGCGGTCTCGGTCCGCGTGTAGGCCATCGCCTCGGTCGCGTTCGGCATGAAGGCGTGGCAGAACGCGAGCTGGTCCAGCACGGTCGGCGACCACACTCCGGTGGGATCCCAGCCGACGTCGGCGAAGACGAGCGCGCCTTCGTTGCGAGCAAGGTCGGCCCAGGTCGGCAGATCCGGGTCTCCCAGGGCATCGCCGTGGCTCACGTCCACGATGACGGCGCGGGAGAGCGGCGGCTGACCGACCATCTCGGTAGAGGAGATCGGCGAGGGATGTCCGTGCGTCACCATGCTCCGGTCTCGGTCGACTGCCATTGAGACCGTCACCGGGGAATGCCATTGGTCGAAGCGCCTGGATCGGCTCAGGTCCACGTGCTCCTGCTCGGCCAGGGTCCGCCAGCAGAAGTCGGCATAGTCGTCGTCACCGAAGGCGGCAGCCAGCGAGGTTCGCAGGCCAAGCCGGCGGGCGGCGATCGCCAGGTTGGCAATCCCTCCCGGGCTAGAACCCATTCCCTCGGCCCAGACCTCGGTGCCGCTGGTGGGCATTGCCTCCAAGCCAGTGAAGATGATGTCCAGGAAGACGGTTCCGGAGAGCAACAGATCGAACTCCGGGCCGTCCTCGATGCGGCAGCTCGCCAGTGGGTCGTAGTTGGCTTCCGACACGGGTGAAGTCCCTTCCATTTCTGCCCCCAATGCTGGCATACTGCGGCCGTCACCGAGGCAACGAATCGTGGTGCGAGAACATGAAGCTGGCGATCCTGGGCGGAGGCGGCTTCCGGGTCCCCCTCGTCTACGGGGCATTGTTGCGCGATTTCGGCAGTCCCCGCATCGACCGCGTCTCCCTGTATGACGTGGTGCCGGACCGCCTGGACGCGATCGCCCGAGTCACTGCCCAGATGGCACAGGAACATGAGAGTGCTCCATTGGTGGAGACCACGATGGATCTGGACCGAGCCCTGGACGGCGCGGACTTCGTCTTCTCAGCCATCCGCGTCGGCGGCCTCGAAGGTCGAACCGCGGACGAGCGCATCGCCCTCGACCTGGGCATCCTCGGTCAGGAGACCACCGGGCCGGGCGGCCTCGCCTACGGGATGCGCACCGTCCCGGTCGCCATACACATTGCGGAGCGGATCGCCCAGGTCTGCCCACTGGCCTGGGTGATCAACTTCACCAACCCGGCCGGCATGATCACCGAGGCCATGCAGCAAGTGTTGGGCGAACGGGTGGTGGGGATCTGCGACTCACCGATCGGCCTGAGCCGCAGGGCTGGCCGAGCGCTGGGCCTTGACCCGGCCCGCACGTCGGTGGACTACGTCGGCCTCAACCACCTGGGCTGGCTGCGTGCCCTCGGCCATGACGGGCGCAATGTGCTGCCGGACCTCATCGCGGACGCCGGGCTGCTGACCACCATCGAGGAGGGGCGACTCTTCGGCCCCGAGTGGATCCAGATTCTGGGCTGCCTGCCGAACGAGTACCTCTACTACTACTACTTCACCCGTGATGCGGTTGCCTCTATCCGTGGGGACGCGCAGACCCGCGGTGAGTTCCTGCTTGACCAGCAGCGCGCCTTCTATGACGCGGTCAGGGCCCGGCCCGATGCGGCACTGCATGAATGGCGCCGGGTCCGGGAGGAGCGTGATGCGACCTACATGAAGGAGAGCCGCGCAGAGCTTGAGGCCCGCGATGCCGCCGACATCGAAGGTGGAGGCTACGAAGGCGTGGCCCTGGCGATCATGGGCGCCATTGCACGCAACGAGCGAAGCACGATGATCCTCAATGTTCGCAACGGTTCTGCTGTGCCTGGGCTGTCCGCGGAAGCGGTGGTCGAGGTCCCCTGCACCGTCGATGACGATGGACCTCATCCGCTGGCGACACTGCCTCTGGCCGGCCACCAGCTCGGGCTCGTGCAACAGGTCAAGGCGGTGGAGCAGCTGACCATCGAGGCGGCCCGCAGCCGGTCAGCTTCGTTGGCACTCAAGGCCTTTGCGCTCCACCCGCTGGTCGACTCGGTCTCGACGGCAAGGGTTCTCCTGCAGGGTTACCGCGACCGCCACCCCGACCTGGGCCACCTGCTGCGCTGACTACCGCGGTCCACTACCTCGCAGGATCACGTCCGGCTCCCCCCGCGCCACGGATACGGCGGTGACATCCACCTCAGTGAAGTGGTCATTCATCCGCGCGACAAAGGCGGGAGAGGACTCTGCACTCCAGATCGTCAGAACGCCGCCCGCTGACAGCACGCGAGCGGTGGCGCGAAGTCCCTCGTCCTCGTACAGCCAGCCGTTGCCGGGTGACACCAGCCAGTCAGGGCCGTTGTCGACATCGAGACAGATGGCATCGAGCGAGCCCGCCGGCGCGTGCGCCAGCCAGTCGACCACGTCGGCCTCGTGGGTTTGGACCCGTGGGTCAGCAAGGGCGCTCCCGTTTATAGGCGCCAGCAGACCCCGGTTCCACCGAATCACGGCCGGTTCCCGCTCGAGGACGTGCACCTCACCGACGCCCGGAGAAGCGAGCGCCGCAGACAGGGAGAACCCCACGCCGAGTCCGCCGATCAGCATCCGACCTGGCGCTGGCATCCGGTCAGCCGCCAGCTTCACGTGCAGCCGTTCCGACCCGCCGTCCCGAGTGTCCATCAAGAAGACGCCGTTCGCCACGATCTCGTAGTGCCCGTCGCGTCGCTGCAACACCAGCTCACCACAGCAGCCGACAACCCGCTCGATGACGGTCGTGTCCTGCGCCATGACGGCAGGCTACAACGGGGGAACGGCCTCCGCCCCTGTCCACGCGGGCGCGGGACGAAGACCTTGTCGGGGGGGCCTTGGATGAGGGAATCTGGGAGCGCAACGTCGCGAAGAGGTGTGTGCGATGAGACGGTCCACGATGGTCTCGATGGCAGTCGGGCTGTTGCTGCTGTTCGCCGCCGGGTGCACCGAGGACACTCCGTCGACCTCGACCTCGACCTCTCCGTCCGCCTCGCCGACCTCGACCTCGTCATCTCGCTCGGGCTCGCTAACCGTGCCCAATACAACAGCCTCGCCGACCCCGTCCTCTCCTCCGACGGCGTGGGCGGGTCAGGTGGCGCAGTGCCCCAGAGGTGCCACGCCGAACCGCCCGGGGCCGGCCAACCAGGAGCGCCCTGCCGTTGGCAGTGACGCATTCGGCCTGGCGGCGGCGATGGACACTGAGTCCGGGTTGGTGGTGGCGTGGGACTCCGTGTCCATGTCGACGTGGACTCTGAACGTGTGCACCAACACCTGGAAGCAGATGAATCCGGCCCAGGAGCCAAGGGCGACGGTGCGCCGCATGGTCTACGACGCCGAGTGGGGTGTGGTCATCGCCTTCACCGACTTTGTCTTCTTTGAGGGGAAGGTCACTGGCGTGTGGACGTACGTGGCTGACACGAACACGTGGGCTGAGCTGCCGTCCCCAAGGCTGGCGGCGGGTCTTCTGGAGTACTCCCAGCAACACCTCGTCTATGACTCACGGTCCGGGATGGTTCTGTCCTTTGACACGGCGACGATGTTCCTTTGGGCGTACGACCTGGACAGGAACATGTGGACCAAGCTCTCCCAGGCCGGTCACGTGCCAGGGGCACGCGATCTTCGCGACGTATACAAAGGCTTCTACCCCTCGTTCGTCAGTTATGACTCGGTTGCCGGACGGCTCGTGCTGGCTATAGCCGGCGGCGGGACCTGGCTGTTCGACCCGACGACCGGCGTCTGGACCAACGAATCCATCACTCCACGGATTCCCGCTTTCTGGGGATGGGGGCGGCGGGCAGCGACACTGATGCCGCGTTCGACGCCGCGCACCGGCGGACCGTGATCTACAACCTCGGCGTCCTGGCCACCTACGACGCCGCAACCCACACGTGGACGACCGTGCCGCACATACCGCCCGTTTCGCCCGCGCAACAACCAGATCAGCCAGTGGTGACGCCCGGTCCAATGACGCGCTCTGGCCACACGCTGGTGTACGACCCCATCAACAAACGGGTCCTGATGTTCGGCGGCACCTCCGTACTGGCGCCGGGCTGGCGAAACAACGGTGACGTCCTGGCCTACGACCAGACGACCAGCACCTGGACCACGATCGTCCCCGCTACGATCCTCTCCGCCACCCCCTAGCCATCGTCGCTGCGGGTTCAGGGCGCAAAACCGGCGCCAGGTAGCAGCTGCCAGGAAGGCTGCACGCCTTCGTGCGTGATTCCTGGCGCGCCCGACGAAGGCCTATCGGACGATGTGCGCTTCGACATGGGCAGCAAGCTTGTTGAGTGCCATCGCCCAACCGGCCGCGCCGGGGGAGTCGGCGGGAACGCCGGCATGTGTCAGCACCATGTTCGTTCGACCGCCGACTTCCTGAAGTTCGACGGTGACCGTGGTGGTTGCGGGATGACCTCCGGGCATGCCCACGTCCGAGGGAGACAGGACGTTGCCGTTCTCGTCACACATGGACTCGGTATAGACGAGTCGCTCGTTCGGGACGACCTCGCGGTACTCGCCGGTGAACCACATCTGCATCGGGCCGTTGGGGGTAGCCATCTGCATGCACACCAGACGGGTGCCACCGACGCGCACGTCCATCCTTGCCACAGGGATGGCGGCCCCGTCGGGGCCGTACCACGCCTTGAAGTGCTCCGGTTCGGTCCACATCTGCCAGATGAGGTCCGCGGATTCATCAAAGGTGCGCTCGATCACCACGGCGTCGAGCGGGGTCTGGTCAGTCATCGTGTGCCTCCGTCTTTCGCTGTTGTTGGAGTTGGGTGAGGTATTCGTCCATGCGGCCGAGGCGGGCCTCCCAGACCGGCCGGTACTGCTCGGCCCA
>JBDTMW010000044.1:0-11332 GCA_039934065.1 Actinomycetota bacterium
TCGAGGGCTACGCGTTCGCGCGCACCGGCTACCACCGGTCGCTGGATGCGCTGCGCCGCGGTGGATGGAAGGGCCAGGGGCCGGTGCCGTGGTCGCATGCGCCCAACAAGGGCTTTCTGCGTGCTCTGGCGGCGCTGAGCCGGGCGGCCGGCGAGATCGGTGAGTCCGACGAGCAGCGGCGGTGCGCTCAGTTCCTGCGCGACTCGTCGACCGAGGCTGCCGACGAGCTCGGCTTCTGACGGCTCGTCGCAGGGCTTCACTACCGGAGGCAGGTCATGCGAGGTCGTTCAAGCACCGATGAGCAGCAGGCGTTTCGGAGGTCCGTGCGTGCGTTCCTGATCGAACGCGTCGTGCCGCACGTGGCCGAGTGGGAGGCTGCCAAGTGCGTTCCCAAGAGCCTGTATGCCGAGTTTGGCAGCCTCGGCGTCACGGGCATCCGGATTCCGCAGGAGTTCGGCGGCGCGGGCGAGACGTCGCTCATCTACAACGTGATCCTTGCTGAGGAGATCATCTACGCCGGTGCCGTCTCGGGGGCCCTGCAGCTCCATCTCAACGTCGTGCTGCCGTACTTCCTGGCTCTCGCGACGCCGGAGCAGCAAGCCCGATGGTTCCCGGGCTTCGTCAGCGGCGAGTCGATGACCGCGATCGCGATGACCGAGCCCGGCACCGGCTCCGATCTAGCAGGCATCTCGGCGCCTGCCGTTCTCGATGGCGACTCCTACGTTCTCAACGGCTCCAAGACGTTCATCACGGGCGGTGTGAACGCGGACCTGGTCATAGTGGTGGCCCGCACCTCACGCTCCGAGACCGACCGCCGGGCCGGGCTGACACTGCTGGTCGTCGAAGAGGGCATGGCTGGTTTCAGCCGCGGCCGAAACCTGGACAAGCTGGGCCTGAAGTCGCAGGACACCGGCGAGCTCTTCTTCGACAACGTCCTGGTGCCGGTCGCCAACCGCCTGGGTGAGGAGGGCCACGCGTTCCTCTACCTGAGCGCGAACCTCCCGGCGGAACGGATGTCGATCGCGATCGGGGCCCAGGCCTCCAGCGAGCGTGCGATCGGGCTGACTGTGGCCTATGCGAAGGAGCGCAAGGCCTTTGGCGCCCCGATCGCCTCGTTCCAGAACACCAAGTTCGTCCTCGCCGGGCTCTCCGCCAAGGTCGAGGCGGGGCGCCATCTGGTTGACCGGGCTCTTGAGGAGCTGGAAGCAGGAACTCTCACCACCGCCGACGCCGCGCGGGTCAAGCTGTTCACCACCGAGGTGCAGGCGGAGGTGATGGACTCCTGCCTGCAGCTGCACGGCGGCTACGGCTACATGCTCGAGTACCCGATCTCACGCATGTATGCCGACGCCAGGGTCTCGCGGATCTACGGCGGATCCAGCGAGATCATGAAGGTGATCATCGCCAAGGACCTGGGTCTGTAGCTGCTGACTGGCCCGGCTGCCTCCCACCACGCAGAGGTGCCGTGGAGTCGAGATACGTGCTCTCGACTCACGGCACCGCGCCCCCTGCGGTTACGTCCCACCGATGCAGTGGAACGGTCGCGACCCCGGGCCATGCGTCCCTGCTGCCCAACCTCGGTCGGGATACATCTTGCGCCGCCCACACACGCTGGAATGGCCTAAAGATGACAATGGCCCTAACCTGCCATGTATGGCATCAATCACACCCGGCCCGGGGTGCTGCTCGTGAGCCCGCACCTGGCCATCTTCGATGTCTCGACCGACGCCGAGGAGCTCTATCGAAGGATCCTGCGTTCTGGTCCGACCACCCTCGCCCCGCACGCGGCCGAGCTCGGATGGCCGCTCGACCATGCCACAGCTGCCCTGGAGTCGCTCATCAACGCGCGGCTGGTCCGCGAGACCGCTGATGGCAAGGTGCTTGTTGAGCATCCCCGGCCCGCCCTGGAACGCCTGCTGGGGAACGAGGAGGCCAAGCTGGACGCTCGTCGCCGCGAGCTTCTGGAGGCACGCGTTGCCATCGCGAGATTCACAGCCGAACATCGTGCAGGGGGAGCCGCCGGTGGCCCGACCGCGGCCAAACCAGCCTGGGAGGTCGTCTCCCCACAGATGGCCGTCAGCATGGTCGAGCACACGCTGCGCAGCACCACCGGGCTGATCCGCAACAGCGTCCTCAGCCTGCAGGCCGGTCCCGGGCTCGATGAAGCAGGTGCTCGAATGCGTCGGGGGGTGCTTGCCCGCGGCCGCGAGCAACGTGCGCTCTACTCGGTTGAGGCGCTGGAGGACCCCGCCGCCCGTCGTTGGGTGCAGGCAATAGCAGATGCCGGGGAGCAGCAACGGGTCTGCGCGAGCCCACCCAGCGAGTTCGCGATCTTCGGCGGCGACGTCGTTCTCGCCATGGCTGAGTGGGGGTCGGTGGAGTCCGACCACGTCGTCATTCGCAACCCGATGCTCATCTCGGCATTCACCTTGATGTTCGACTACGCATGGGATCTCGCCTTTCCGATGCCAGGAGACCGCCGGGACATTGCGCAGACCAGACAGCTGGTCACCCTGCTCGCGAGCGGTTTCAAGGACGAGGCGATCGCACGATACCTGGGTTGCGGGGTGCGAACGGTCCGCCGGCGGGTGGCCGAGCTGATGGACGAGCTCGGGGTCGAAACCCGCTTCCAGCTGGGAGCCGCGGCCCAGCGTCGCGGTCTGCTCAAGCCAGCGGCCGACCATCCTCAGGTTGACCGCGAGGCTCGGTGACCGGGGGCGCACTGTCTGTGTGGTCCACGTTACGACGCCGTTCGGTGCCAGAGCGGCCCTGCCAGTAGCCTTTGGTCGCCAAGTTCAGTCATAAGCAGTTCAGACATAGCAAGTTGAGGAGGCCCGGATGCCCGCGATCGTGCTGGTCGGTGCGCAGTGGGGCGACGAGGGCAAGGGCAAGGCGACCGACCTGCTGGGGAGCAGGATCGACTTCGTCGTGAAGTTCAACGGTGGCAACAACGCGGGTCACACCGTGGTGATCGATGGCGAGAAGTACGCCCTCCACCTGCTGCCCAGCGGCATCCTCACCCCCGGTTGTATCCCCGTCATCGGCAACGGCGTCGTCGTCGACCTCGCCGTGCTGTTCGAGGAGATTGACGCGCTCAACCTCCGAGGCATCGACACCTCGAAGCTGGTCATCAGCGCCAACACCCACCTGATTCCGCCATACAACCGGGTGCTCGACAAGGTGACCGAGCGGTTCCTGGGATCTCGCCGTCTCGGCACAACTGGCCGGGGCATCGGCCCGACCTATGCCGACAAGATGGCGCGTGTCGGCATCCGGGTGCAGGACCTTTTCGACGAGTCGATCCTGCGGCAGAAGGTCGAGGCCGCCCTCGACGTCAAGAACCAGATGCTGGTGAAGATCTACAACCGCCGGGCCATCGAGGTGGACGAGGTCCTCGAGGAGTTCAAGAAGTATGCCGACCGCCTGCGTCCCATGGTCGTCGACGTCGGACTGCTCCTGACCAAGGCTCTCGACGAGGGCAAGACGGTCCTGTTCGAGGCCGGTCAGGCGACTCTGCTGGACGTCGACCACGGCACCTATCCGTTCGTCACGTCATCCAACCCGACTTCTGGCGGCGCGTGCACGGGTTCAGGGGTGCCGCCGACCCGCATTGACAGGGTCATCGCCATCCTCAAGGCCTACACCACGCGGGTTGGCGAGGGGCCGTTCCCCACCGAGCTGCTCGACGACATGGGCGAGTTCTTGCGCGAGGCCGGTGCTGAGTACGGCACCACGACCGGCCGGCCACGCCGATGCGGCTGGATGGACACGGTCGTGGGGCGCTATGCCGCGCGCATCAACGGGGTCACCGACTTCGTGGTCACCAAGCTGGACGTGCTCACCGGGCTCGACCGGGTGCCGATCTGCGTGGCTTACGACATAGGCGGCGTTCGGCATGACGAGATGCCGATGAGCCAGAGCGACTTCCACCACGCGAAGCCCGTCTACGAAGACGTCCCGGGTTGGTCGGAGGACATCTCGACCTGCCGCACGTTCGAGGAGCTGCCGGCCAATGCCCGCGCCTACATCCTGAGGGTCGAGGAGCTGATCGGCACCCGGGTCTCGACCATCGGGGTCGGCCCCGGCCGCGACGAGATCATCGAGCGCCACTCCCTGCTCGGCTAACCCGCGGCCAACCCCCTCGCTTGTTGCGCCGAACCCACCGTCTTGACCCGGGATCGGGTCTAGAACGGTGGTTTCGGCGCAACAAGACGGAAGGGGTGGGCGAAATCAGGCGGTCAGCTCGAGGACGGTCATCCGGTGCGCGGCGCGAGTGAGGGCGACGTACAGCACGCGGATGCCGCCCGGGGACTCAGCGGTGATCTCAGCGGGGTCGACGATGACGGTGGCGTCGTACTCCAGGCCCTTGGTCGACATCGGGCCCACGACGTTGACCCGACCTGACGAGACGTCGGTCACCGACCGGAGCGATTCGATCCAGCGCGCAGGGGATATGACGGCGATCGACCCGTCGACTTCGTCCAGAAGCGCCTCAACCGCATGGGCGACCGCCGCCGGGACCTCGTCCGCCGGCACCGATGTGATGATGGGGGACACGCCGGTCTCGCGGACTGCCTGTGGGAGGTCGGCGTCCGGCATCTCAGTCTGGATCACCACGGCCGCATAGTCGAAGATCTCGCGCGCGTTCCGGTAGTTCGTGGCCATGTGGAACAGCGAGCGGACCTGACTGCCGAACGCCTGCTCGCGAGCCTGATGCGCTTCGACCGCGTCCGGCCACGAGGCCTGTGCCGCGTCACCGACGACGGTCCAGGACGACCAGCGACCGCGGCGCCCGAGCATCCGCCACTGCATCGGTGAGATGTCCTGCGCTTCGTCGATGAGCACGTGTGCGTACTCGTTCGGTTGCTCCAGCCGGCCGTTCATCAGCTGCTCAAGCTTGGTGTGGGGAGCGACCTCGTACCCGATGGAGGTGGATTCCCACATCGCACCGCCCGTCGCGGCGTCATCGGAACGCTGCAAGGCGACGTCGTCGACCTCCTCGATCTCGTAGAATCCGCGCTCCTCCGCCACGGGCTGACGCATCGGGCCGAGCCGGGCCGCGAGGTCGTCGATCAGGGCGACGTCGGCCACAGACCAGGTGCCGGTGTCGATGGCCTTCTGGACGGAGTCAGTCAGCAACGAGGCTTCGGCATCGCTCAGCACACCTGCCGCATATCGGCGCATTCGCTCGGGATCGGCCAGCCACAGGAACACCTCTCGCGCGTCCAGAGGCCGCCACCATTCGCGCAGAAACGTCTCGACGGTCATGTGGTCGAGGAACTTCTCCATGAAGACCGCGCGCTCATCGTCGGGGTTGTCCGCCCAGGCGGCCTCCGCCAGGGCCTGGGTTGCGGCGTCCAGAGCGAGGTTGCGCTGGTGGGTGCGCAGCACTTTCATACGGACGCGGTCCAGCACGGCGGAGTCGAGCCGGATCGCCCGCCCCGCAACGAAGGCACGCAGCTCTGTCGGCGTGTCGGGGATGACGTCCCTGGCGACTCGCGACAGGATCCGCCGAATCTTCAACGAGCCCTTGAGGGCCGCGGCCGCTGGAACGTCGAGCCGGTCGGCGGTGACTCCGTCGACCACGTCGCCGAGCGACCGCAGAGTCACCGTGTCCTCACCGAGCGAGGGCAGGACCCGCTCGATGTATGCCGTGTAGGCCGCTGAGGGCCCCACCACCAGGATCCCGCCGGACTCGAAACGACGGCGATCGGAGTACAGCAGGTATGCCGCCCTGTGCAGTGCCACGACCGTCTTGCCCGTGCCCGGGCCTCCCGTGATCTCGGTGACCCCGCGGGCAGGTGCCCGGATGGCCTCATCCTGATGGCGCTGGATCGTGGCGACGATGTCGCGCATCCGCGCGCCACGGGTGCGGGTCAGGGCCGCCATCAGCGCACCGTCGCCGACGACCACGAGATCGTCTGGTGCCTCAGGGACCATGAGGTCGTCTTCGATGCCAACCACGTCAGAACCCTTGCAGCGCAAGACTCTTCGTCGTATCACACCGAGTGGCTCGACCGGGGTGGAGCGATAGAAAGGCGCTGCCGCGGGTGCGCGCCAGTCGATCACCAACGGCTCGTAGTCATCGTCACGGACACCCAGACGGCCGACATAGCGGATCTCGCGTTCGGAGGCCCCGGTGCGATCGGAGCCACCGGAGGTGTCGTGATCGAGATCCAGCCGTCCGAAGACGAGACCCTCAAACTGCATCTCGAGGGTGGCGCGTCGTTTGTTGGCGTTGAACACCAGGGCATCTCGCTCGAACAGACCGGTGATCTCCTCGTCGCGGACATCGCCTGTGCGGGAGATCCGGCCGCGAGCAAGGCCCTCGGCCTCCACCATCGCGGCGCGTTCGGTCGCCTTGTCGAGCTCGGCATAGACCTTGTCGACGTGGGCCTGCTCGACCGCGATCTGGGCCGCAACGGCGTCTGGGGTCACCGTGGCGCCATGACGCGTCGAGGGGTTGATCGGCTTTTCCGAAACGGTCACTGCTCCGCCTGAGTCGAGTTGTGGGTTGATGGGGTTCGGCGCAAGGGGCCGGGATCTGGGCCTTATTGCGGACGCACGAGTCTAGTCCGCGCCGCCCCGCCTGGCCGACCAGTTGGCCAGAACGCATCCCTGGTGGATTGCGCCTAGGCTTACCGCCCGTGAAGGTTCTCGTCATCGGCACAGGTGCTCGTGAGCACGCCATCGTCAGGGCTCTGACTCTCGACCCCTCCGTCGACGCAGTCATCGCTGCCCCGGGTAACCCCGGCATCGATGCCATTGCCCTTTGCCGGGAGCTGCCTGATGGCCTGCTCGACGGCGCCGGCGTCGCTGCGCTGGCCGCGTCGCTCGGCGTGGACCTGGTCGTCGTCGGGCCGGAGGCGCCCCTCGTCGCAGGGGTGGCCGACGCGGTGCGCGAGCGCGGAATCGCCTGCTTCGGGCCGTCGGCGGAGGCAGCCAGGCTCGAGGGGAGCAAGTCGTTCGCCAAAGAGGTCATGGCGGCTGCGGGGGTGCCGACCGCGCTGGCCCACGTCTGCGCCACTGTCGAAGAGGTGGCCGGGGCGCTGGACGCTCTCGGGGCGCCCTACGTCGTCAAGGACGACGGGCTGGCCGCAGGGAAGGGCGTGGTGGTGACACGCAGCCGTTCTCGTGCCCTTGCCCATGCCGCCCAGTGCCTGGACAAGTCCCGCGGGCAGATCCTCGTCGAGGAGTTCCTGGACGGCCCCGAGGTCTCGCTCTTCTGCATCACGGACGGCACCACGGTGGTGCCGTTAGCCCCGGCGCAGGACTTCAAACGTCTGTCGGACGACGACAAAGGCCCCAACACCGGCGGCATGGGGGCCTACTCGCCGCTGGACTGGGCACCCGCCTCGATGGTCCAGGATGTCGTCGATCGCATCGCGCAGCCGACCGTGGACGAGATGCGCCACCGCGGAACGCCCTTCGTCGGCGTGTTGTACGTCGGGCTGGCGCTGACCTCTCGAGGGATGCGGGTGATCGAGTTCAATGCCCGGTTCGGCGACCCTGAGACACAGGTCGTGCTGGCTCGCCTGGCGACACCTCTCGGAGGGCTTCTTTATGAGGCGGCGGTCGGCACGCTTGACCAGGTCGCGGCCCTTCGCTGGCGCCCGGAGCACGCCGTTACCGTCGTCATGGCCTCCAAGGGCTACCCCGACTCGCCCCGCACTGGTGACGTGATCGAGGGACTTCCGGACATCGGCGAGGACGCCTACGTCCTGCATGCGGCAACGGCCGTCGGCAAGGACGGCTCCCTGGTGTCCGCCGGTGGACGGGTCCTGTCTGTCGTCGCGACCGGCACCGACCTGGCTCAGGCCCGCGACCGCGCATACGGCGCCGTCGACCGGATCAGGATCAAGGGCTCGCAGCACCGCACCGACATCGCCCTCGCAGCACTGCGCGGCGAGATCACCGTTCCGCAATGAGAGGGGCACCGATGTTGTCTGGATACGCCCACATCTACTCGGGCAAGGTTCGGGAGCTCTACGCACCGACGGACCCCTCGACGGGCGACGTGAGCCAGGACCAGCTGCTGCTGGTGGCCTCGGACCGGATCTCGGCATTCGACTACATTCTGGACAGCGAGATCCCGGACAAGGGCAAGGTCCTGACCCAGCTGTCGCTCTGGTGGTTCGAGCAGCTCACCGACATCATCCCGAACCATGTGATCTCCAGTCAGGCGCCAGATGTGCCGGAGGCCGTGGCTGGGCGTGCGGTCCTGGTCAAGCGGCTCGACATGGTGCCGGTCGAATGCGTCGGGCGGGCCTACCTGACCGGTAGCGGCCTCACGGCGTACCGCCAGTCGTCCTCGGTCTGCGGGGTTCCGCTGCCTGCCGGGCTGACCGACGGCTCCCTGCTGTCCTCACCGATCTTCACGCCCTCGACCAAAGCCCCGATCGGTGAGCACGACCAGCCGATGACGTTCGCTGAGGTCGAAGCCAAGATCGGTATGCCGGTCGCCGCCCGGGTGCGGGACCTTACTATCGCGATCCTCAAGCGTGGCAACGAGATTGCCGCGGACCGGGGCATTCTGCTGGCCGATACGAAGGTCGAGTTCGGTTTCGACAGATCGCGACCCGATGCGGACGGCAACCCGTCGATCGTGCTCGCCGACGAGGTGCTCACCCCTGACTCGTCGAGATTCTGGCCGGCCGCTAGATGGCATCCCGGACGGGCCCAGGACTCCTTTGACAAGCAGTTCGTGCGCGACTGGCTCACCTCGCCGGCCAGCGGCTGGGACCGGTCGTCCGGTGAGGCGCCACCTGCGCTGCCTCAAAACATCGTGGAAGCGACCCGGGCGAAGTACATCGAGGCCTTCGAGTCATTGACCGGTCGAACCTTCGCCTGACCATCCCATAAACTTCATCTGACCAAGCCACGCACCTGAGGAGCACCTCGCATGGGAAACGTCGTTGTCGACGTGATGCTCAAGTCCGAGATTCTCGATCCGCAAGGGCAGGCTGTCGCCTTCGCCTTGCCACGGTTGGGATTCAACCAGTTCACTCAGGTCCGCCAGGGCAAGCGGTTCGTCCTGACCGTCGAGGGTGAGGTCACCGCCGAGGTGCTCGCCGCCGCGCGTGAGGCCGCCGAGACGATGCTGTCCAACCCCGTCATCGAGGACGTCGTCAGCGTTCGGGCCGAGTCGCCTGCTGACCAGTCCGGGCCAACGGAGTCGCAGGCGTGAAGATCGGCGTCGTGACCTTCCCTGGCTCGCTGGATGACCACGACGCCCGCAGGGCTGTCCGCATCGCCGGTGGCGAGCCCGTCACCCTGTGGCACGGGGACGACTCGCTGAACGCTGTCGATGCCGTCGTGCTCCCGGGTGGTTTCTCCTATGGCGACTATCTGCGCGCGGGTGCCATCGCACGCTTCGCGCCGGTCATGTCTGCACTGATCCCGGCGGCTCGCGGTGGGTTGCCGGTGCTGGGCATCTGCAACGGCTTCCAGATCCTGTGCGAGTCCCACCTGCTGCCGGGGGCGATGATCCAGAACGACCACCGCACCTTCATCTGCCGTGACCAGCGCCTGCGCGTCGAGAGCAACACGACCGCCTGGACCACGGACTTCGACCTCGGTGACGAGATCACGATCGTGCTGAAGAACCAGGACGGGCAGTACGTCGCCGACGGGGCCACCCTCGACCAGCTCGAGGGTGAGGGCCGGGTGGCCTTTCGCTATGTCGTCGAAGAGGGCGGCCGTAACCCGAACGGCTCCTACCGTGACATCGCCGGCATCACCAACGAACGCGGGAATGTGGTCGGCCTGATGCCGCACCCCGAGCACGCCATCGAGGAGGGCTACGGCCCATCCCTGGACGGCCTGAAGTTCTTCACATCCGTCCTGAAGTCAGTGGTGAACGCGTGAGCATCATCGATACCGTTGCGGCTGCTGTCGACTCGCCAGATGTCGAGCA
Source organism: Actinomycetota bacterium (assembly GCA_039934065.1). GTDB lineage: Bacteria > Actinomycetota > Actinomycetes > Actinomycetales > Dermatophilaceae > UBA4719. The sequence continues at coordinate 9,917 of JBDTMW010000044.1, forward strand.
GCCCTGGGCCGAGCTCGGGCTGAAGTCTGACGAGTACGACCGGATCCGCGAGATTCTCGGCCGCCGTCCCACCATCGCCGAGCTTGCGATGTATTCCGTGATGTGGTCCGAGCACTGCTCCTACAAGTCCTCAAAGGTGCACCTCGCGCAGTTCAGCGAGAACACCACCGAGGCAATGAGGGAGAAGCTTCTGGTCGGCATCGGTGAGAACGCCGGCGTGGTCGACATCGGGGACGGCTGGGCGGTGACCTTCAAGGTCGAGAGCCACAACCACCCGTCATACGTCGAGCCCTATCAGGGAGCGGCGACCGGCGTCGGCGGCATCGTCCGCGACATCATGTCGATGGGTGCGCGCCCGATCGCCGTCATGGACTCGCTGCGGTTCGGCGCGATTGACCACCCCGACACGCATCGGGTCCTCCCGGGGATCGTGGCCGGCGTCGGAGGCTACGGAAACTGCCTCGGCCTGCCCAACATCGGCGGCGAGGTCGTCTTCGACCCCTGCTACCAGGGCAACCCGCTGGTCAACGCCCTGTCCGTCGGCAAGATGCGGATCGAGGACATCCACCTGGCCAAGGCCTCGGGCGTCGGCAACAAGGTGATCCTGTTCGGCGCCAAGACCGGCGGCGACGGGATCGGAGGTGTCTCGGTTCTGGCATCGGAGACATTCGACGCCGATGGTCCGGCCAAGCGCCCTGCGGTCCAGGTCGGCGACCCGTTCGCCGAGAAGGTGCTGATCGAGTGCTGCCTGGACCTGTATGCCGCGCACGTGGTCGACGGCATCCAGGACCTCGGTGGTGCCGGACTGTCCTGTGCGACCAGCGAGCTCGCGTCCAACGGTGATGGCGGCATGCGGGTCTGGCTCGATCGGGTTCCGTTGCGCGACGCCTCGCTGCGCGTCGAGGAGATCCTCATGTCGGAGTCCCAGGAACGGATGATGGCAGTCGTCGAGCCGGCAAAGCTCGAGGAGTTCATGGCGATCACCAGGCGCTGGGATGTCGAGGCCACCGTGGTCGGTGAGGTCACCGACGGCAAGCACCTCGAGGTGTTCTGGGGCGACGAGCTGATCATCGACGTACCGCCGCGATCGGTGGCCCACGACGGCCCGGTCTACCACCGCCCTATGGAGCGGCCGGCCTACCTCGATGCGATGCAGGCTGATGTCCCGGATGACCTACCGCGCCCTGCCGATGGGGTGGGATACCGGGCAGCACTGCTGTCGCTGATGGCGTCCCCGAACCTGTGCGACAAGTCCTGGGTCACCAACCAGTACGACCGGTACGTGATGGGCAACACCGCGCTCGCGATGCCCGACGACTCAGGGGTGGTGCGGGTCGACGAGGAGACCGGCCGGGGAGTCGCGATCTCGACGGACTGCAACAGCCGCTTCGCCAAGCTCGACCCGTTCGCCGGTGC
>JBDTMW010000045.1:0-11304 GCA_039934065.1 Actinomycetota bacterium
TGAGGGACTCCTGCAGCCAGGTCATGAAGTCGTAGTACGCCGCGAGGTAGAGCTGGGGGTCATCCTCCGACGCTGCCTCGAGCCGATCCTGGAGGGCGTCCGCATCGTCGTCGGTCCGCAGCCCCAGACGTTCGCCCAGCAGCAGTCGCACATCGGTCAGCGCGACCACCGTGGCCTGCGCCTGCGCCTTGTCAAGCCTGACCTTGTCGCCGTCCGCGGCCTGCAGCCCGGCGATCGCCACGCCGAGGTTGGACGACTTGCGCTCACGCAGACCGTGCTCGGTCAGCCGGCGGAACTCAGCCGCCATCACCGGGTCGTCGCGGTTGGCGCTCGGCAGCAGTCGCTCGAGCGCCGGGTCGAACGGTGCCTGCGGAGTGATCGACGGGTCGCTCAGCGGGCGCACCCCGAGCGTGGCCACCAGGTCGTCGAAGGTGTCCCCGGTCGGCTCGCGATGTGCCGGCTCGAGAAACTCCAGGGTCTGCTGCATCAGCCCCAGGACGACCTCGCGCTCCACCTCATCGAGTTGAGCGACGAACCGGGCACCCTTGCGCTTGAAGGCTTTTGCCACTCACTCGTCCTTCTGGAAAGTTGCCCAGAGCCCATAGCCCTGCAACGCCTCGGTATCGCGCTCCATCGTCTCGCGCGGGCCGTTCGACACCACGGCCCTGCCCTTCAGGTGCACGTCGAGCATGAGCTTCTCGGCCTTCGCCCGCGAGTAGCCGAAGTACGTCTGGAAGACATAGGTCACGTAGTTCATCAGGTTGACCGGGTCGTTCCACACCAGCGTTATCCACGGTGGGTCGAGCAGCGTGTCCTCGGCAATCTCCGTTCGAGACAGCTCGGCGGGGGCAATGGACACGACTCCACCATAGGCTGCGAGCTGTGACCAGCACCTCGACGACCGGCACCTCGACGACCAGCACCGCACTGCTGACCGACCACTACGAGCTCACCATGCTCCAAGCCGCGTTGCACAGTGGGGCAGCGCAGCGACACTGCGTCTTCGAGGTGTTCACCAGGCGGCTCCCGGAGGGTCGTCGCTACGGAGTCGTCGCCGGCACGGGACGCCTGCTGGAGGCCGTCCGCGAGTTCCGATTCGGGGGCGCGGAGATCGAGCGGCTACAGGCCAGCCAGGTCGTGGACTCCAGGACCCTTGACTTCCTGTCGGACTACCGCTTCACCGGCAGTATCCGCGGGTATGCCGAGGGCGAGTGTTTCTTCCCCGGGTCACCTCTGCTGGTGGTCGAGGGCACGTTCGCGGAGTCGGTCGTGCTCGAGACCGTGGTGTTGTCGATCCTGAACCACGACTCTGCCATCGCCTCCGCCGCTTCGCGGATGACCAACGCCGCCGGCGACCGCCCCTGCATCGAGATGGGGTCGCGCCGGACGCACGAGTGGGCGGCCGTGGCGGCGGCCAGGGCGGCATACATGGCGGGGTTCGCAGCGACCAGCAACCTTGAGGCCGGGCGGACCTACGGGATACCCACGAAAGGCACGAGCGCCCACTCGTTCACCTTGCTGCACGACAACGAGCGGGCGGCGTTCGTGGCGCAGGTCGAGAGTCTCGGAGTGGGCACGACGCTGCTCGTGGACACGTATGACGTCACGGCTGCGGTCAGACTCGCTGTCGAGGTCGCAGGCGTCGAGCTCGGCGCCGTCCGGCTCGACTCGGGAGACCTCCTCGTTCAGGCACGGCAGGTCCGGGCTCAGCTGGATGCGTTGGGAGCGCACAAGACTCGCATTATCGTGACCTCGGATCTCGATGAGCACTCGATCGCCGCGCTCGCCGCTGCGCCCGTCGACGGGTATGGCGTCGGGACCGCCTTGGTGACCGGATCCGGCGCGCCGACGGCGGGTCTCATCTACAAGCTGGTCGCCCGCGAGGATGACGAGGGCCGGCTGATCGCGGTGGCCAAGCGGAGCAAGGGCAAGGCCTCGATCGGCGGGCGCAAGTGGGCGGTCAGACGGCTCGACGATGACGGGGTGGCTGAGGCAGAGGTCATCGGGATCGGCAACATGGCCGCCAGCGACAGCTATGACCGGCCGTTGCTCGTGGAGCTGATGCATGACGGCGAGATCGTGGCTGATCTGTCCCTGGACGCCGCACGGAGCCGCCATGACCAGTCACGCGCCGAGCTACCTCCCCGGGCGCTGCAGCTGTCACGCGGCGAGCCGGCGATCAGCACGTTCTTCGACGACGGACACGGGTGATTCTTCTCGGCTAGCGTTGGATCCATGTCCGCCAACCTGACTCGAGCCCTGATCCTGGTCGACGTGCAGAACGACTTCTGCGAGGGCGGGTCCCTGGCCGTGGCCGGGGGCGCCGAGGTCGCACGGAGGATCAGCGCACACGTTCTCCGCCATGGCGACGAGTACGCCGTCATCGTCGCGACCGCCGACTGGCATGACGACCCCGGCGCACACTTTGCCGAGCACCCCGACTTTGTCGACACCTGGCCCGCGCACTGCAAGATCGGCACGGACGGGGCGCTGTTCCACCCTGACGCCGAGGCGGCTTTCGAACAGGTCGAGGCCATCTTCCGCAAGGGCCACCACTCAGCGGCGTACAGCGGCTTTGAGGGCTTCACGGCAGAGGGGGGCAGTCGCGTCGCCCTGGCCGACTGGTTGCGGGACAGGGCAATAGAGCAGGTCGATGTGGCCGGCATCGCCACCGACCACTGCGTCCGGGCCACCGCTCTGGACGCAGCTGAGGAGGGCTTCGAGACGACCGTGCTGCTCGACCTCACCGCGGGCGTCGCGCGTGCGACCACCGACGCTGCGCTCGCGAGGATGCGCGAGGCTGAGATCGAGCTGGTCGGCGAACCCCTCGTCCGGTAGTGCGCGCCCGTCCGGTAGTGCGCGCCCGTCCGGTAGTGCGCGCCAATCGACGACGTCACCAGCGCCGTCGGCCAGAGCCCGTCAGCCAGCGCCGTCGAGGGTCTGTTCGTTCTTGCCGCCAGCCCATGACCAGGCATACCTGCCGTCGTCCACCGCCCGACCGGCCTCACCCAGCTCGAGCGGGCGGAAGGTGTCGACCATGACGGCAAGCTCGTCGAAGTACTCGACGCCGATGGAGCGTTCATAGGCCCCCGGCTGCGGGCCGTGCGCGTGACCGCCCGGGTGCACCGAGACCGAACCCCTGCCAATGCCCGAACCCTTGCGAGCCGCGTAGTCGCCTTCGACGTAGAACATGATCTCGTCGCTGTCCACGTTGGAGTGGTAGTAGGGGACAGGGATCGAGAGCGGGTGGTAGTCGACCTTGCGGGGCACGAAGTTGCAGATGACGAAGTTGTACCCCTCGAACACCTGATGCACCGGCGGTGGCTGATGAACTCGCCCGGTGATCGGCTCGAAGTCGCTGACGTTGAAGACATATGGGTAGAGGCAGCCGTCCCAGCCAATGACATCGAGCGGGTGAGACGGGTAGGTGTAGACCGTCCCCGCTATCCCGCCCGGTCCGCTGCCGCGGTGCTTGATGAAGACCTCGGCCGGCCCGTCGGCACGACCGCCGGCGTCCTCGGCCAGCAAGGGCCCCTGCGGCAGTCGCAGGTCGCGCTCGCAGTAGGGAGCGTGCTCGAGCAGCTGGCCGTACTTGCTCAGGTAGCGACTGGGCGGAGCAATGTGCGAGTTGGCCTCGATGCAATAGGCCCGCAGCGGCTCCTCACCCTCGGGTATCCAGCGGTGGGTCGTCGACCGCGGCATGACCAGGTAGTCACCACTGGCCACGTCGAACGAGCCGAACACCGTCTCGACCCGAGCGGCGCCACTCTCCACGAAGACGCACTCGTCACCAATCCCGTTGCGATAGAACGGACTTGGTGCATCGGCGACAACATACGAGATCCGAACGTCACCGTTGCCCAGGACGAGCCGGCGGCCGGTCACGGCGTCGACCCCCCGCCAGGTCTCCTGGGCGAAGAGGTCATGCAGCTTGAGGTGGCGAGGCAGCAACGGGTGGTTCGGTGTCGTTGCCAGTGAGTCCCCGAGGTCCCACGATCGGGCGTCGCTGATCGCGGACGGAAGGCCCCGGTGATACAGCAGCGAAGAGTCCGAGGAGAAGCCCTCCTCACCCATCAGCTCCTCGTAGTACAGGCCGCCCTCTGGAGTGCGGTGCTGCGTGTGCCGCTTGGGCGGCACGTTGCCGATCCGTTGGTAGTGCGCCATGGCCGCCCTCACAAGGTGGATGTCCGACAGGTCCGACAGGTCCGACAGTGCAGACAACGCCGACAGGCGGACACTGGTGCATCTGCCGCCCAGACTCCAGTAGCGTTCCAGCCATGTCAACGCCCGAGCAATCCGGCGGGATCCAGGCGGAGCATCCGGCCGCAAGGTCCTTGTTCCAGGCACTGTTCGACGACGCCGCCGTCTTCCCGCCCGGGCTGGCCCCGCTCCCCCAGGCCGTGATCGATCACGTTGCACGACGGTCAAGCTCGTATGCCGACCTGGTCGGTCCACTGCTCCTGCCAGCCCCGCTGATCGAGGACTTCTTCCACGCGCAGCGCTCCCAGCATCCTGATGTGACCGTGGTCGGCCGGCCGGACACTGACCTGGCCCTGATCCGCCGCTACGCCGAGGCGCTGGCGAAGCTTGGCAAAGACGCGGGCGACGTGGTCGGCTTCGAGATCGTCTGGCATCCCGACTGGCATCAGAGTCTGAGCCTGGCCCTACCCCTGTCGGTCGAGGTGCCACGTGGCAGCGATCAGGCGCGGTGCCTGTCCGACCTCGAGGCGCACACCGGCGACGTAAACCCGGTACGAGCCAAGTTCCGGACCGGATCGACTCCTCAGCGTCCCGTGCCGACCCCCGCCGAGCTGGCGACCTTCATCCACGCCTGCGTCGACCGCCACCTCAGCTTCAAGCTGACCGGCGGGCTGCACCACGCGATCAGCCAGGCGACCTCAGATGGTGAGGACCAGTTCGGTTTCCTCAATGTCATCGCGGCCACCCATCGAACGCTGGCCGAAGGCGCAAGCGTTTCGGAGACGGAATCCCTTCTTTCCCAACGTGATCCGGCTCCCATCGTGGACTTCATCCGCCAGCTGAGTGACCGGGACGCGAGATCAACACGCACCTTCTTCACGGCATACGGCTGCTGCGGGGTCATGGATCCCATCGGCGACCTCGCCTCGCTCGGCCTGATCAAGGAGACGACGGTATGACGGCATCAGAAACCTGGCTCGACCTCCCGGCCGACCACCCGTTCGGTCTGGCCACGCTTCCCTATGGTGTCTTCTCCACCACAGACCCGGACCTGCGACGGGTCGGCGTCAGGATCGGCGACGTCGTGCTCGACGCCGGCACGGCCGCGGAGCTCGCGGGGTTTGAGTCAGGCAGCTGCTGGCTACAGCCGAGCCTGAACCACTTCCTGTCCCTCGGCCGCCCGGCCTGGGTGGCGGCCCGGACCTGGCTCACCGACGTCCTGTCCGACCCCGCGCACCGGGATCAGATCGAGCCGCATCTGATCCCGCTCAACGAGGTCACCATGCACCTGCCGATCGAGGTCGCCGACTACGTCGACTTCTACGCCAGCGAGAGCCACGCCACCAACATCGGCACCATCTTCCGCCCCGGCGGCGAGGCCCTGACCCCCAACTGGAAGCACCTCCCCATCGGCTACCACGGCCGGTCGGGCACCGTCGTCGTGAGCGGCACCGACATCACCCGCCCGATGGGCCAGCGCAAGGCCCCGACCGACTCCGCGCCCGGCTACGGTCCGAGCGACAAGCTCGACATCGAGGCCGAGCTGGCGTTCATCGTGGGCGACAGCACCGAGCTCGGCAGCCACGTCGGCGTCGACGACGCCGCCGACCACCTCTTCGGCGTGGCACTGTTCAACGACTGGAGCGCCCGCGACATCCAGGCCTGGGAGTACGTCCCGCTGGGCCCGTTCCTGGGCAAGTCGTTCGGTTCGAGCCTGGGCGCATGGGTTGTCCCCATGGAGGCGTTGACCGCGGCCACCATCCAGCTGCCGCAACAGGATCCCGAACCACTCCCCTACCTCAGGGGTTCTGGGACAAGCCTGTTCGGCCTCGACATCCGCCTCGAGGTCCGCATCAACGGCACCCTGGTGTCGAGCCCGACCTACGCCGAGATGTACTGGTCTCCGGCCCAGATGCTCGCCCACCTGACGGTCAACGGCGCCAGCCTGCGCGACGGCGACCTGTTTGCGTCGGGCACCGTCAGCGGCTCGGAGAAGCACACTTTCGGCAGCCTGATGGAGCTCACCTGGAACGGGCAGCAGCCACTGCCTCTGAGCGACGGGTCGACACGGACCTTCCTTCAGGACGGCGACACCGTGGCGATCACCGGCTGGGCTCCAGGCCCCGACGGCGCGCACATCGGTCTCGGCGAGGTCGTCGGCACGATCTCACCCGCCCTGGACTGAGCCGGGATGCCTCGCGCAGGGGCACCTAGCCCGAAGCCGCCAACGTGATCGACACGTCGGGCTTGGTCTCCAACGTGTTGTGGACCGTGCAGTGCGTCGCGACGGCCAGCAGCGCGTCACGACGCTCGGCCGGGACACCCTCGGGAATGACCAGGCGCAGATCGATCTTGGAGACGCGGGCAGGTCTGGATCCCATCTCGAAGGCGGCCTCGACGGTCAGGCCTTCCGTCGGCAGGTCGTGCCGGGCCAGGTAGCGGCGCGCGTAGAAGGCAACGCATGAAGCGAGGCTCGCGATGAACAGCTCGGTGGGAGTGGGTGCCGTGTCATCGCCACCATCCTTGACCGGCTGGTCGACGGTGATGACGTGGCCGCGAACGATGATGTCGAACTTGTCCCCACCCCGGTGAACGACATTCATCGGACGTTCGCCGGGCACTTCGACAGCCTTCACAGCCTTCACAGCCTTCACGGAATTGCCAGCTTCGACGGAATTGCCAGCTTCGACAACCTCCACAATACCGGCCTCAGCTGCCGGCATCCCGCTCGGATCCGTACCACCCACCGGGCCATCCGGCGTACGCAGCCAGCGGAGGCTCTCAGTATCGGCGAGCAGCTCGAGCCGGCGCCACAAGGCACTGCCGGGCACCGCCTGACTCGCGTCGGCGTGGCTCACCAGGCGCTCCCGGGCGCGGTCGACGCTCACCCGCAGGTCGATGTCGCCGCCCGGGTGATCCGCATAACCGCCGCCGAACTCCTGGTTCAGCTGTGCCGCAACGGATTCCGGAAGATTCCAGCCCAGCACCGGCAGGTTGAGCGTCTCGGCAGCCAGCAGACCAGCCTTGGTCGCCGCCGCGTGGTCGCGGTAACCAGTCGCCGGTGCGGTGTCGAAGACAAGCAGGCCGTCGGGGTGAGACAACTCGGCTGTGGCAACGATCTCGGCGGCCAGCCTCTTCTGGCACACCTCGCCCAGGCACCCGTCCGGGCAGTCCTGCATCTTGGCGCGGACCGGGCCGAGCACGTCATCGGCAGATGCCTGCTCAGCGCCGCGCAGCGCGGCGAGGTCCCCGGGGGCTTCGTCGAGCGTCCAGGCCTGGCCGTGGGTCAGGCAGAGCACATCTACCCTGGTCCCCGCGAGGACGAACGCGTCCAGGATCGCGCCGAGGCCCGTTGACGCTTCATCGGGATGCGCGATGACCGCGAGCACCGACGTCCACATCGGCGGGACACCTGCGCTCCTGCTCATCCGGGCTATGACCTCGCTGTACATGCTCAGCTCCTCCATCGGGCGGCAGCCCGGTGTCGAGACGGTCCGGACGCCCGCCGTCGTGACGGCTCTATCCATGAACACTTCACCGTGGGCGGTCACGCCGCTAGGGCCATTCGTCCCGACGCGAGGGTGAGACGCTGGGGTAACGAGGCTCGGGTAACGACGCGGCATACCCTCGGTGCATGAGCGACCCTGCGCCGATCCAGAGTTCGTTGCTGTCGATGGTCCGCCAGTCCGTCATCGGCGACGACCAGGTGATGCCGGGTCCGTACGGGCCACGACGGGTGACCTACGCGGACTACACGGCCTCGGGGCGGGCGCTGACCTTCATCGAGGACTTCATCCGGGACGAGGTGCTCCCGCGCTACGCCAACACCCACACCGAGTCCAGCGGCACCGGCCTGCAGACCACCCGGCTGCGTGAGGATGCGCGCGGGATCATCCGCGACGCGGTCGGCGGCGACGATGACACGGTGGTCATCTTCGCTGGCTCGGGCTGCACGGCGGCGATCGACAAGCTGGTCGGCATCCTCGGGCTGCGGATCCCGTCGAGCCTGGACGACAGGTATCACCTTGGTGACAGCATCGCGGCCGAGCAGCGCCCGGTCGTGTTCATCGGGCCCTTCGAACACCATTCCAACGAGCTTCCCTGGCGCGAGTCGGTTGCCGACGTGGTGGTGATTCCCCAGGACGCCGACGGGCACATCGACACAGCGGTGCTCGAACGGGAGCTTCTCGCATACGCCGACCGTCCTCTCCTCATCGGCTCGTTCTCGGCCGCCAGCAACGTCACCGGCATCGTCAGCGACAGTCACGGCATCTCAGCCCTGCTGCATCGCCATCACGCCTTGTCCTTCTGGGACTTTGCGGCAGCCGCCCCCTACGTCGACATCGAGATGTATGGCGGGCCCGACCGGGACCCGCTGTGCTACAAGGACGCCATCTTCCTCAGCCCGCACAAGCTGATCGGCGGCCCCAGCACGCCAGGCGTCCTGGTCGCACGACGCGAGATGCTGCGCAACCGGGTGCCCGACGTCCCGGGCGGCGGCACCGTCGCCTACGTCAACCCGAGCGAGCACCGGTACCTCGACGATCCGGTCCAGCGCGAGGAGGGCGGGACCCCTGCCATCGTCGAGTCGATCCGGGCCGGGTTGGTGTTCCAGCTGAAGCAGGCAGTGGGGGTGGACGTGATCCGTTCCCACGAACAGGTCTTCCTGCAGCGCGCAGTCGATGCGTGGCTGGCGGAGCCGGCCATCGAGATCCTCGGCAACCTCAACGCGGAGCGGCTGTCGATCGTCTCGTTCGTCGTGCGAGCCCCGAGCGGGCGATACCTTCACCACAACTTCGTCGTCGCCCTGCTCAACGACCTGTTCGGGATCCAGTCCCGCGGCGGCTGTTCTTGTGCAGGTCCCTATGGACACCGGCTGCTGGGCATCGACCTGGACCAGTCGATCGAGTTCGACCGCGAGATCGGTCATGGGTGTGAGGGCATCAAACCCGGCTGGATCCGGGTGAACTTCAACTACTTCATCTCCGAGGCGGTCTTCTCCTACATCGTCGAAGCGGTCCTGCTGGTGGCGAAGGACGGGTGGCGACTGCTCGGCGACTACCACTTCGAGCCGAGCACCGGCCTCTGGCGGCACCGATCGGGGCCGATGGAGCCTCCGCTGCGCCTGGGTCAGGTCACCTACGACGGACAGGGCCGGATGCAGCATCCACGACATCACGACCGCGCGCCTGAGTCCGAGCTTCGCCGCTACCTCGACGAGGCAAAGACCGCATTCGAGGCGGCCACACCGGCATCCGGTGAGCCCGGCGAAGGCCTGCTGTCCGCGGACTTCGAGCATCTGCGCTGGTTCGACCTGCCCCCAGGGTGCCTCGACGAGGCACCCGTCTGACCTACCGTGGGTGCGGACGTGCCTAGGCGATCCGAGGGGGTTCAGGCGGCGTTGCTGCGGCTGCCTCTCACGATCGGGTGCCCCTCGCGAGCCCATGCGCTGGTGCCACCGCTCACCGAGTAGGCGTCGTAGCCAGCCCGCAGCAGGAAGCCGGCCGTCGTCAGGCTGCGGTTGCCGCTGTCGCAGATGAGGTAGATCGGCGAGTCCCTCGGAAGTTCTCGCAGGCGCGAGGCAACCTCTCCCATCGGGACGAGAGCGGCACCGGGTACGTGCCCGCCCACATACTCGACGGGCTCGCGCACGTCGACGACGACCGCGCCGTCACGGTGGGCGGCTGCGAACGCCAACAGGGGTACTTCACGCATGCTGACTCCTTGGTGTCAATGGCACCGTCGGGTGCTGGGGATACCCATGGGGGTATTTGTTGGTCGCCACGCTAGCCCATGCCCAGCCAGCCGGGATCCAGGGCCCGCACCAGAGCCGGACCAGGTTGAGTACCGCCGAGTCCGATGTGACGCGCGGAATGCCCGTGGCAGATTGTGCGTTAATACCCCCCGAGGTATTATTAGTGAAACGAGAGGGAGCCCCATGACCACCCAGACCCTGACCGCAGCATCCTTCGAGCAGACACTGCTCGACAACGACATCGTCCTCGTCGACTTCTGGGCGGCATGGTGCGGTCCATGTCGAACCTTCGGCCCGATCTTCGAGAAGTCCAGCGCTACCCATCCCGACATCGTCTTCGGCAAGGTCGACACCGAGGCCGAGCGTTCGCTGGCGGGCTCGGCCGGGATCACGTCCATCCCCACCCTGATGGCCTTCCGCGGGGGCATTCTGGTCTTCAGCCAGCCCGGAGCGCTCCCGTCTTCAGCCCTGGAACAGGTCATCGCGAGCGTTCGAGCCCTCGATATGGATGACATCCGGGCCCAGATCGCCGAGTCCCAGGCCGCCAACGCAGCGACCTGATTCCCCCGCCACCTGGCAACCGCCTGCAGACAACCGGCCGCATCATTCAGCACACGACGCAGACAACGACCCCACAGGAGTGACCATGGTTGAGCTGAACCCCGACGAGATGGGCGCGGTGGTCAACCGGCTGCGCCGGGCCCAAGGTCAGATCGGCGGCATCCTGCGGATGATCGAGCAGGGCCGCGACTGCAAGGACATCGTCACTCAGCTCGCAGCGGTCAACCGGGCAGTCGACAGGGCCGGCTTCGCGCTCATCGCGTCCAGCCTCAAGCAGTGTCTGGCCGAACCGGGTGGCGCCGAGTCCCCGGGTGCACAGAGCCTGGAGAAGCTCTTCCTCACTCTGGCCTGAGCTGCCACGACACCGTCCTGGGCATGTCGGCCCCAGGGCAACGATCACTGCCACCACGTCTCACTGCGCCCATGAGAGGCCAGATACGCTTCGTCGCCGACCTCGACCACCACCCAGGGCGCCCCATTGTCCCCGGCCGGTGAGCTCACCATCGCCCACGCGTAGGTCGTCGTGGGACGACTACACAAACACCCAGACGCGCGAATCATGTTTACTGCCAACGCTTTTCTCGAACCTCAACGTCGTTATCCCCAGCCCACAGGAGAGTTACGCAAATGAACAGTATGGAGAGCACTGCATGGAACAAGCGCTACGCAGACAGTGAGCTGGTCTGGTCCGCCGCCCCGAACATGTGGGTCGAGCAGCTGACCCAGGACCTGCCGCCCGGCAAGGCTCTGGACATCGCCGCTGGGGAGGGGCGGAACGCCTTGTGGCT
>JBDTMW010000046.1:0-11292 GCA_039934065.1 Actinomycetota bacterium
TGTGGTTGAACACCTGGTCCAGCACCACCCGCAACCCATCGGCGTGCAGTCCGCCGATCATCGTGCGGAACTCCACAACCCGCGAACCACCATCAGCCGCAGTCGCGGTCGAGGCATAGGAGCCCTCGGGGGCCATCCAGTGGAACGGGTCGTAGCCCCAGTTGAAGGCGTCCTTGCTCGCGACGGCCGTGACGCACTTCTGCTGCTCTTCGCTGTCCGGCGCAAAGGACGTCAGGTCGCAGTCCGGCGTGGGCTGCTTGGCCGGGTCCTCCTCGATAGAGGCGATGTCGAAGGTCGGCAACAGGTGAACGGTGTTGAGCCCTGCTGCTGCCAGCGCCTTCAGGTGCTTGGTGCCGTTGCCGTTGTCCGCGAAGGCGAGATAGGAACCGCGATGCGCCACGGGGACGGTCGGATCGCCGACCGAGAAGTCACGCACGTGCAGCTCGTAGATGGTCTGGTCCACCTTCTGCTTGAGTACCGGGGCCTTGCTGTCTTGCCAGAGAGCCGGCTTGAGCGCCGGGTCGGCGAGATCCACGGCCACCGAACGGGTGGAGTTCAGCGTCAGCGCGACGGAGTACGGGTCGGTGACCAGGTTCGTCTCGACGTTGCCGGTGGTAGGGGCGAAGACCACGACCTCAAAGAGGTATCGCGCGCCGCGCCACTGCGCCCCGGTGTCCGCCGCCCAGGACCCGTCCGAGCGACGGGTCATCACGACCCGGGTCGCCTGGCTCACTGGTGCATCGGCGCTGGCCGACGCAGGCCATAAGAGTACGGACACCTTCTGTGCAGTGGGGGCCCACAGGGTGAAGGAGGGCGAGGTGAACGAGGGCCGCATGAACGAGGGCCGCTGGCTCTTCCAGGTCACCCCGTAGGTGCGCGAAGCCGCGGAACCATAGAGGTTGTCCAGAACGCCCGGCGTCTGCACACCGGTCGCATCCAGCAGGCGGCCCAGGTCGTCATACAGCGCAACGGCAACCTGTCCCTGAAGAATCGCCCCTGCTTGTTTGGCAGTCTTGCTGCCCAGCCGCAGGGCGAGGTAGCCCTTGAGCTCGGGATGGGCAGCTACTACGTCCGCGGGCAGCCCAGCCGGGTCGTAGACGAGGTCCGCGACCGAACCCCCCGTCACCGACTCAGCATCGACGGCAAGGCCACCGGTGGGCGACCAGTGCAGGCGCCACTTCAGCAGGGCCAGGTTCGCGGCAGGAACCGCCGTGGCCGGCCACGCCACGACGTCCTTGCTGACCCAGAGCGCCTTGGACTTCAACAGGTCTGGGGTTGCGCCAGCCTTCGAGCTCCTGACGCTGATCTGGTGGGTCGCCAAGACGTAGGAGATGGTCACCACTGAACCCGCCGAGGGAACGGTCAGCGTCACGTTGCTGCCACCCGCGACGCCGCCGGCGCCATAGTTCTCGGCCCAGCCCAACCCGTGGGCAACCTTGAACTCGTAGCTGCCAACAGGAATCTGGTCGGTGGACCAGGTGTAGGTACCGTCACCGTCCGGGTCCTGCAGCCAGGGCCGCATGCACTCCGGCATCCAGTCGCCAGCACAGCCGAGCTCGCTCTGGAACGAGCCCGGCGCCGTGATGATCGGCCCCTGTGCGTCACTGGTCGCCCAGTGGGTCGCCTCGTCATAGTAGAAGGTCACGTCAGCGCCGGGCGTTGTGTAGGCGATGTTGCTGCCGCCCTTGACGGCGCCGGCGCCGTAGTTCACGTCCCAGCTCTTGTTGATGGCGGCCTTGTACTCGTAGTCACCGGCCGGGATGGCGAACTTCCCCTTCCAGATCTTGTCGGTGGCATCCAGAGCCAGCTGCGCCTGTGCACAGGCCGGCTGCCAGTCGCCGGAGCAGCCCATCTCGGAGTTGTGGCTTCCGGCCACTGCGACGTTGTCAGGCTGAGTGACCGGGCCCACTCCCCCGGCGCCACCGGCACCGGCCGGCGCCGGGACACCGACGACCCCATATGACGAGGCACCGGACACGTTGCCGCTGCGGTCCTTGGTGATCGCGCGGTACTCCAGGAGCGTCCCCCTGGCCAGAGCGCTGACATCGTCAAAGACCCGGTATGGCGCGTTGTCGTCCGTACCCAGTACCTGCCAGCTGCTTGTCCCGACCGGGCGCACTGCGAAGGTGACCTGGGCAAAGGCGTTCTCGGTCAAGGCGGCTGAGATCTCGGCACGTCCGCCGACAACCGCGCCAGGCTGCGGCGAGGTGACCCACGTCGCGGGAGCGGCCTCGCGGTCCGCCATCCGTCCCCGTGCCTTCCAGACCGATACCGACAGCGCCGGCACGCTCGCAGTCACCCTGGTGTCCTTACCTGACTTCAGCGCAGTGCCGCCGCCGAAGATCGGGGCGAAGTTCGCGTTCTTGCCGTAGGTCTGGAATGTCGCGCTCTTTGCCGTTGTCGCGTTGTTGGCCACGACAAGGTACTCAACGCCGGACGCCGCATCCACCCGGCTGAAGGCGTAGATACCGGCACCATCGGAGGCATAGCGGTGGATCTGCGCGCCATCGGCCAAGGCAGGATTGGCTTTGCGCAGCTCGGCCAACGCCGAGATCTGTTGGTAGAGAGGGGCGTTCGTGTCATATCGATCTTTGCTGCCCGCAGTTCCGCCGAGGATGTCTTCGCCGGCGTACTGCCCCACCTTGCTCGCAAACATGTCCTGGCGTGCGTCCTTGTCGCCGCCATTGCCGATGAAACCCTGTTCGTCTCCGTAGTAGACCACCGGCTGCCCGCGGGTCAGGAACATCAGGTCGTTGGCCAGCTTCGTGCGTGCCATCAGGTCAGTGCCGGTGCTGCCAGATCCCTTGAGCATCATGGCAACCCGGCCCATGTCGTGGTTGCCGAGGAAGGTCGGCAGCTCATAGGCGTTGGAGTCCGTGTCGGTGTAGTAGTCGTCTGAGGCGTAGAGGTCGCGCAAGCCCGTCGTCGGCTTGCCCTGCGCGAACGCCAGCGCGTTGGCCTGGAAGCCGAAGTCGATCGTGGCCGGCAGCTTGCCGGTTGTCGTGAACGCGCTCATGGCCGCCGGGTTGGCGTCGTACACCTCGCCAAACATGAAGAAGTCGGGGTTTCCCTTGGCCTTGGCCTCGGCCAGCATCGCCGGCGAGAACTTCTGCCAGAAGGCCGTGTTGACGTGCTTGACGGTGTCGATCCGGAACCCGTCGATGCCGAAGGCGACCCATTTCTTGTAGATGTCCGTCATCCCGTCGACGACCTTGGGCTGCTCGGTGAAGACGTCGTCGAGGCCGACAAAGTCGCCGTACTCGGAGGACTCACCGGCGAAGGTCGAGTCGCCACGGTTGTGGTAGACGGTCAGGTCGTTCAGCCAGGCCGGCACCTTGGCAGTCTTGTCGGCCTCGGTCCGGAAGATCGGCTGGTACGGGAACGACGTGGCGGGGTCCAGCGCCGGGAAGGTGTCCCCGCCGGCATATGTCTTGTCATCGAAGGCCCGGCCGCTCGCATCCTTGTACGGGCTGGTCTCCTTGGACACATAGGCGTGCTGTCCGCCCTCGTAGTCGATGACGTCCGCGGTGTGGTTGGTGATGATGTCGAAGAAGACCTTCATCCCCTTGGCGTGCGCCGCGCTGATCAGCGACTTCATCTCAGCGT
The DNA here is from genome assembly GCA_039934065.1 of Actinomycetota bacterium. Taxonomy (GTDB): domain Bacteria; phylum Actinomycetota; class Actinomycetes; order Actinomycetales; family Dermatophilaceae; genus UBA4719. The sequence continues at coordinate 3,607 of JBDTMW010000046.1, forward strand.
TGGTGCCCAGGTGGGGGTCGATCTGAGTGAAGTCGGTGATCCAGTAGCCGTGGTAGCCGGCGCTCGCGTCCGTCCCGTTGCCCTGGACCGGCTTGTTCTTGAACGTCGGAGTGAGCCAGATCGCCGTGGTGCCAAGCGACTTGATGTAGTCCAGCTTCTGCGTCACGCCAGCCAGGTCGCCACCGTGGTAGAAGCCCTTGTCGGTCGGGTCGAAGCCGGTCTCCAGCCGCGTGCCGGTCAGCCCGCCCTCGTCGTTGGCACTCGAGCCGTTGGCGAACCGGTCGGCCATCAGGAAGTAGAACTGCTCACGGGTCAGCGGCGCGCGAAGGCTCGAGCCCGCGAGTGCCATGTCCGCTTCCGTCGCCGCGCCCGGAAGATCAGTCGGCGCCACCCCGATCTTGTGCGTGACGTCGTCGTAGGAGAAAGTCAGCCTGGCAGGACCCTGCAGCACCAGCGGGATGTTCGCCCCGCCCTTCGCGCCGTCCGCTCCGTAGGTCTCGTCCCAGCTCTTGTTGATGGCCACCTTGAGCTCAAACCTGCCGGCCGGCACATCGAGCTCCCTGCTGTATGCCGTGGTGTCGCCTTCGCGGGTCAGCTCGCTGGCGGCGCAGTCGGGCTGCCAGTCCCCAGGGCAGCCGACCCCGCTCTGCAGCGAGCCGACCAGGGTGACGACACGCGGGGCGTCCGCCGCACGCGCAGAAGTTGCCAGAGTGACCGGCACCAGCCCGCCGACCACCGAGATAGCGATGGCAGAGAGGGCGGCAGAGAAGGACGACAGACGGGCCACAGTGGCTCCTGAAAGGCTCCGGGAGCGACATCTGGTCCGCTCATCAGCGAGGTCGGCGACGGAGTCGCAGACGGTGCGGAGCCATCAGATCAACAGGGCGATGACCGCCCTCTGGGTCCGATATGTTCCGCTTGTCCAGAGGCTAACCCGGTCGGGACCCTTGCGCCAGTGGTCTTGCGCAAGTTTCTGCAATTTCTTGCAACAAAGGATCGGCAGCGTGCCGGGGACTGCTGCGGCATGCTGGTGCAGCGACCCCTGCGCCAACGATGCGCGGGGCATCGACTGGAGGTGCTCGTGGACTTCGCCGTGCTGGCGGTCATCATGCTCGCCGGTCTCGCGGGGCCGTTGCTGGCGATGCCGCGGCGTTGGCAGGTGCCGGTGGTCGTGGGCCAGCTGTTCATGGGGGTCATCCTGGGCCGGACCGGACTGGGATACCTCGACGCCTCCGACGACACGTTCTCGTTCCTGGCTGAGGTCGGGTTCGGGCTGGTCATGTTCGTGGCTGGCACCCAGGTGCCCGTCCGCAATCCCGCCCTCCGAGCAAGCCTGGGGCGCGGCACCGTGCGCGCCGTGCTGGTTGGAGCAGGGTCGGCCGTTCTGGGCGTCCTGCTGGCGACGCTCTTCGGGACCGGCCACGCCGCGCTGTATGCCGTGCTGATGGCTTCGTCCTCTGCCGCCCTGATACTGCCCATCATCGACTCCCTTGAGCTGGGCGGCGAGCAGGTGCTGCAGCTGCTGCCACAGGTCGCAGTCGCAGACGCTGTCTGCATCGTCGCGGTCCCCCTGGTCATCGATCCCGCGCACGTCGGACGGGCCGCCGTGGGGGCGCTGGCCGTTATCCTTGCCGGCGCCGTGGTCTTCGTCGTGCTGTACGCGTTGGAGCACAGAGGCCTGCGTCGCCGGCTTCACCGGGTGTCCGAAGAGCGCCACTTCGCCCTCGAGCTGCGGATCAGCCTGATGATCCTGTTCTCGCTCGCCGCCGTCGCCACCCGATCCCACGTCTCGATCATGCTGGCAGGCTTCGTCTTCGGACTCGCGGTGTCCGCCATCGGAGCGCCACGGCGGCTCGCACGACAGCTCTTCGCAGTGACCGAGGGTTTCTTCAGCCCCCTGTTCTTCGTCTGGCTCGGTGCCTCGCTGGACCTGCAAGCACTTGGCACCCGCCCCTCGCTGATCCTTCTGGGGATGTCGCTCGGCGCAGGTGCGGTCCTCAGCCATTCGCTGACCAGGCTCACCGGACAACCACTGAGCCTGGGCTCGCTGGCGGCCGCGCAGGTCGGTGTTCCGGTCGCGGCGGCGACGTTGGGCACGAGCCTGAACGTCCTCCAACCGGGCGAACCGGCAGCGCTGGTGCTGGGTGCCCTGGTCACCGTGGCAGTGGCAGCCATCGCGGGCGGATCAGCAGCCAGGCAAGGACACCTCGCCTCCGCTGGGGACGCGGGACTGACTCAGCGAGGGCGCCGGACTCGCCCTTCGTCCCAGACCGGCTCGTCGGACTCATAGACCGAGCCATCCCGGCCGAAGACCAGGTAGCGGTCGAAGCCCTTGGCGAACCACCGGTCGTGGGTGACCGCCACGACTGTTCCGTCAAAGGCCTCGAGCCCCTCCTCGAGCGCATCAGCCGAGTGCAGGTCGAGGTTGTCGGTCGGCTCGTCGAGCAACAACATCGTGGCGCCGCTGAGCTCGAGCAAGAGGATCTGGAACCGGGCCTGCTGCCCGCCGGACAACGACTCGAAGGTCTGCTCCGAGGCCCGCGCCAGCTCATAGCGGTCTAGAGCGCGGGCCGCTTCCTCGCGAGGCTTTCCGGCTCGATGCTCGTCGCCACGGTGCAGTATCTCCAGCAGGGTCCGTCCCAACAGCGCGGGGTGCTGGTGGGTCTGGGCAAACCAGCCTGGCCGCACCCTCGAGCCGAGTCGCACCGAGCCGGTGTGCGCGACGGTGACCGGCTGGACATCGCCGACGGGTCGGTGCTCGGGTGCCGGGTCGCTGCCGCCAGCCGCCAGAAGTCGCAGGAAGTGCGACTTGCCCGAACCGTTGCTGCCGAGAACCGCGACCCGCTCGCCATACCAGATCTCGAGGTCGAACGGTTTCATCAGGCCAGTGAGCTCGAGGCCTGTGGCGACGACCGCTCGTTTGGCCGTCCGCCCGCCTTTGAGCCGCATCCGCACGTTCTGCTCGAACGGCAGGACCTGGGGCGGCCCGGCCTCCTCGAACCGTCTGAGCCGCGTCTCGGCGGCCTGAAGCTTGGGCGCCATATCGGAGTTGTACGAAGCCTTCTGGCGGTACATGATCACCAGTGCCTTGAGCTTGGCATGTTCCTCATCCCACCGCTTGCGACGCTCCTCGAGCTTCGCGTTACGGTCGATCCGGGCCTGGTGGTACGTCGAGAAATGCCCGGGGTGGACCCAGATCGTCGACCCCGCCGCACCCGGCTCGAGCGTGGCGATCCGGGTGGCTGCACGATCGAGCAGCTCCCGGTCATGGCTGATGAAGAGCACCGTCTTGGGAGAGGCGATCAGCAGCTGCTCGAGCCACCGTTTGGCCGGCACATCCAGGTAGTTGTCCGGCTCGTCCAGCAGGAGCACCTCATCGGGCCCGCGCAGGAGCGCCTCGAGGACGAGCCTCTTCTGCTCCCCACCCGAGAGGGTGCTCACTGACCGCCACTGCGCCTGCTCGAACGGTATGCCGATCGCCGCGACCGTGCACACGTCCCAGAGGGTCTCGTACTCATAGCCCCCGACGTCCGCCCAGTTCACCAGAGCCTGCGCGTAGGCCATCTGGGCTGGCTCGTCATCGACCTCCATCATCAGCATCTCTGCCTGGTCGACCCCACTGGCAGCGGCACGCACGGACTCAGGCGCGACACCGACCAAGAGGTCGCGGACGGTCGAGTCGTCCCGCAGCGACCCGATGAACTGACGCATGATGCCGAGCCCGCCACTGCGGGTGACCGCCCCCTCGGCGGGGGACAAGTCCCCGCTGATGATTCGCGAGAGCGTCGTCTTGCCGGCGCCGTTGGGGCCGATGAGGGCCACCTTCGCCCCTTCGCCCACGCGCAGGCTCACTCCGTCCAGGAGCGGGCGCCCATCGGGCAGTACATAACTGACGGTGTTGACATCGACGTGACCCACAACAGACCACTCTGACGCATCGCACCCCGGCGCGTCATCTTGTTAAGAACCAAAGCCCCGAACAGGCTGCCTTAGCCGAGCAACGTCCGGCTCCAGATATCCACCAGCAGGGCTTCGTAGCGCGCCGGGGTCCAGCCCCGTTGATCCAGCAGCAGCCAGTACTCGGCGGCGTTGGTCGACCACACCACGTCGGCGACCTCTTCGTCGGTCAGGTCGGGGCGCAGCTCGCCGGTGGCACGCAGGTCGAGCGCAAAAAGCCGCATGTTTGCGGCGCGCCGGGCCACCAACCCCTGCCACTTGGACGCGCAGTCAGGGTCCTTCTCACCCGCCTTGCGCAAGGCCTCCTGCAACGGCGCGGTCCGCGGGACCAGCCGTGCGACCGCCGCGGCGTAGATCGCGATCTTGCCCCGGGCAGCGGGTTCCCTGCGGATTGCCTGCACGTAGTCGCGCTGGTCGGCCGGCACCGGCTCGTCAGCCCCGCCGAGCACCAGGTCGATGACGGCGAGGACAAGCTCCGGCTTGCGCCCGACCGAGGCGTACACCGTGTCCACCGACACGCCTGCGACTCGAGCGATGTCCGCGACGGTCGTGGCGGCATACCCCTTGTCCCGCAGCAGATCACCGGCCGCCGCCAGGACGGACGACCGGGTGGTAGCCGCCTGCTCGCGGCGTTGTGGTGAGTGGTAGGTGCGGGTCTTGACCTGCTTCGGCACGTGTCCTACCTTAGCATTGTTCATCCGAAGTCAGTTCGGATCAATTAATCCCAAGGAGATCTCAATGGCTGACCTGACCACCGATGCGCGGCCGCTGGCCGCTCTCTACCGCCCTGCTCACTCTGGTCCGGCGACCTGGGCGATGGGTTCGCTTTTCGAGCACCTGCTCAGCGCCGCCGACTCCGGTGGATCGCTGGGGATGGCACTGGTCACCCAGCCGCCGGGGATCGGCACCCCCTTGCACCGCCACACCCACGAAGCGGAGGCATTTTTCCTCCTCGACGGCTCGATGACCTACCGCGCCGGTGAGGAGATCTTCCACCTGTCCTCCGGGGACTTCATCTGGCTCCCGGCTGGCCTGCCGCACGCGTTCCGGGTGACGGGATCGACTCCGGCGCGGTTGCTGGCCCTCACCACTCCAGGCGGCCTTCTGGCGCTCTACGACGAAGTCGGCGTCCCCGCCGCCGAACGCCGGCTCCCGGGAGCTGACGGCCTGCCGATGGGCGAGGAGATCTCCCGGTGGAACACGATCGGACCACGCTACGGCCTACAGGTCGTTGGCCCTCCGCTGCCCGAGGACGCCTGATCAGTCGCCGACGGCGACCCGCCTGACGCGCGACTGCTGGTGGCGGGCGCCCAGCTCGTCATCGGGCGGGTAGGTCACCTCTTCGAGGCTCAGACCGTGCGCCGGCACGACGACGACACCAGGGTGACGACGTCCGGCCACCAGGACCTGGGCTGGCCACTCGACCGGCTGGCGTCCCTCTCCGACCGGGACCACCGCCCCCACGAGCGCGCGGACCATGGAACGACAGAACGCGTCGGCGACCACCTGCGCCTCGAGCACACCGTCACCTGCCCGTACCCACGAGAAGTCGAGCAGAGTGCGAATAGTCGTCGCGCCGTCCCGCCTCTTGGCGAACGCGGCAAAGTCTCGCAGCCCCAACATCTGCTGGGCGGCCGCATGCATCGCCGCAGCGTCCAGGGGCCGTCGGTGGATCAGCGTGTCAGCTCGCCGCAACGGATCCAGGAGCTCAGGCTGGTCGCAGATGCGATAGAGGTAGCGACGCCGAGTGGCCGAGAAACGGGCGTTGAAACCCTCGGGTGCCACCGAGACACCGTGCACGACGATGTCTTTCGGGAGCACGCCGTTTAGCCTGGCAAGTGCGGACAGGGCGGGTGTGCGTACGGAACGTCCGGGAACCAGCGCCCACCCTGTCGGGTCGACGTCTGCGTGGACCACCGCGCCGCGCGCGTGAACGCCAGCATCCGTTCGTCCTGCCACGACGAGGCGAACCGGTCTGGGGGCTCGAAGGATCAGGGTCAGCGCGGACGAGAGCTCGTCCTCGACCGTCCGCTTGCCGGGCTGCATCGCCCACCCCGAGAACGCGGTTCCGTCATACCCGAAGTCGATCCGGATGCGCAGGGATGACGCGAGCCCGCCACCCCCCAAGGGGGCGACGGGCTCGTTGTCGTTCATATTGGCAGGCTAGGGCAACTGGCCGTCAGTCAGACGATCAGGCTCAGGCCTTGGTGTTGGACGAGTCGTCGACCGCGTCGTCCGCATCCTGAGCCACCACGGCCTCGGCCTCGGCGGCGTCGGTAACGGCAGCGTCGGTAACGGCAGCGTCGGTAACGGCATCGTCGACCGCGGCGGGAGCCACGGCCTCGTCGTCAGCCACTACCGGCTCAGCAACCGGAGCCTTGGCGGCTTTGGCTGCCTTCGCCGGCTTCTTGTCCTTTGCCGCGCGCTTGGTGGCCGCCTCGGCCTCAGCGACGGTTGCCTTCTTCGGCGACAGGGCCTCGCGTACCAGCTCGATCACAGCCATGGGGGCGTTGTCGCCCTTGCGGTTGCCGATCTTGGTGATGCGCGTGTAGCCACCCTGACGCTCGGCCATGTCGGGCGCGATCTCGGTGAAGAGGCGGTGCACGACGCCCTTGTCGCGAACGACAGTGAGGACGCGGCGACGAGCGTGCAGGTCGCCACGCTTGGCAAAGGTCACCAGGCGCTCGGCGAGGGGGCGCAGGCGCTTGGCCTTGGCCTCGGTAGTGGTGATCTGGTCATGCTCGAACAGCGACGTGGCCAGGTTGGCCAGGATCAGCCGCTCGTGAGCCGGGCCGCCGCCGAGACGGGGCCCCTTGGTAGGCGTGGGCATCTGTTGCTCTCCTGTTGGTCTCTGACCGATCCGCGCAGCGGTTCAGTCGCACACAATGAATCGGTTAGTACTGCTCGTCCTCGACGAACGCGGCGTCCTCATCCACGTCGTCGTCATAACGGTCGACGATGGCGCTCGGGTCGAACCCGGGCGGGCTGTCCTTGAGCTGCAGGCCCATGCCGACGAGCTTGGCCTTGACCTCGTCGATCGACTTCGCGCCGAAGTTGCGGATGTCGAGCAGGTCGGCTTCGCTGCGTCCGACGAGCTCACCCACGGTGTGGATGCCCTCGCGCTTGAGGCAGTTGTAGGACCGGACCGTCAGGTCGAGATCCTCGATCGGCAGAGCCAGATCGGCGGCCAGCGCAGCATCGGTGGGCGAGGGGCCCATGTCGATGCCCTCAGCCTCGACGTTGAGCTCACGGGCCAGTCCGAACAGCTCCACCAGAGTCTTGCCCGCCGAGGCCATGGCATCGCGAGGAGCCATGGAGTCCTTGGTCTCGACGTCAACGATCAGCTTGTCGAAGTCGGTGCGCTGCTCGACTCGGGTGGCCTCGACCTTGTAGGTCACGGCCAGGACCGGTGAGTAGATGGAGTCAACCGGGATCCGGCCGATCTCGGCGTTGTCGGACTTGTTCTGCTGGGAAGAGACGTAGCCGCGACCGCGTTCGACGGTCAGCTCCATCTCGATCTTGCCCTTGCCGTTGAGCGTGCAGACGTGCAGGTCGGGGTTGTGAACCTCGACGCCCGCCGGCGGCGCGATATCGGCCGCGGTCACTGCGCCCGGACCCTGCTTGCGCAGGTACATGACGACCGGCTCGTCGTGCTCGCTGGAGACGACCAGGCTCTTGATGTTGAGGATGATCTCGGTGACGTCTTCCTTGACACCGGGGATCGTGGAG
>JBDTMW010000047.1:0-11212 GCA_039934065.1 Actinomycetota bacterium
CTCCGAAGCCGAGCGCGTTGACTACCGTCTGGGCCAACAGGTCAAGCATCGCCACAAGGTCATCAGGAACGGTTGGCTCAACGGGGCCAGATGGTGCCGCCCAGGGGGTACCCAGCTGGTCGCGGTCCTGGTTCTTCGTCATCCCGCCTCCGGCCTGAGCATGGTGTGACCCCTCGAGACTCATCCTACGATCGCCGTCGGACTCATTGTGGGAGACGGGCCTCCGCCGACCGTCCCCTACTCCTGATACGAGTAGCGCTCTTCACGCCACACGTCACCGGTGAAATGGTAGCCACGCTGCTCCCAGAACCCGCGATCGGGGTAGCGCTGATAGTCAAGGGCCACAACCCATTTGGGCCCTTTCCAACCGTAAAGGTGGGGCAGGACCAGCCGAGCGGGCCAACCGTGCTCAGGAGTCAGCGGGACACCGCCAAGATGGGTGGCGAAGACGGCGCGCGATGACGCAAGATCCTCGAGCCGGATGTTGGTGCTGTACCCCCGCGCAGCCGAGACCAGGACCTGCTCGACGCCATCGGCCGGGGGCGCCATCTCGATGACGGTCCGCGCTGCAACTCCCGACCAGCTCAGGTCCAGGGTCGTGTAGCGCGAGACGCAGTGGTGGTCGGCCCGGACAACCGTCTGCGGCAACGAGGCGAACTCGGCCCAGGACAGCGACTGAGTCTCACCGTCCAGGGTGTCGCCGCCGATTCGAAGCGACCAGGTGGACAGGTCGATCCGGGGCACACTCCCGTAGTGCACCGTCCGCAACACCGGCTCCAGGCGCTGGCCCGGTGGCAAAGAGCGCGGCTCCGCGAGCCCGGACAAGCTCACGGTCGTTGCGCCGCCTGGGCGATCACGGTGCTGAAGACCTCAGTCGCGTGGGCCGTGTCCGCGTCATCGACATCGAGGTGCCAGACCAGGCGCACGGCCCGGTCGCTCACGGCATAGATCCGCAGTCCCCGGTCACCAGCCTGCGAGACGAAGTCCGCAGCATCCCAACCCTGCGACCCCACGTCGGCCATGACGATGTTGGTCTGAACATGCGCTGGGTCGATCACCCCCGTGAACCGGCTGGCGACTGCCTCGGCGAACGTGCGGGCGCGACTGTGGTCATCGGCCAGCCGGGCCAGATGGTGGTCCAGAGCCCACATCCCTGCCGCCGCGAGGATCCCCGCCTGCCGCATGCCACCGCCGTAGCGCTTGCGCCACACGCGGGCCTCGTCGATGTGCGCCTGTGACCCGGCCAGGAGTGAACCGACAGGTGCGCCGAGACCCTTGCTGAGGCAGACCGAGACGGTGTCGAAGAGCTGTCCGTATGCCGCGAGCTCGATGCCCGTGGCGACGTGCGCGTTCCAGAGCCGGGCACCGTCAAGGTGCATGGCCACGCCCAGCGGAAGGGTCGCGGCGCGGAGGGCACGGATCGCCTCGAGCGGCTGAATCGTGCCGCCGCCGAAGTTGTGCGTGTTCTCCACGACGATCGCCTTCGTCGACACCTGGTAGGCGCCAGCGTCGGGGTGCATCATCCGCAACGGCTCTGCCGGGTCGAGCAGGCCCCGCGGTGCCATCCAGGATCGTGAGGTGATGCCGGAGAAGACCGCGGCAGCGCCCATCTCGGCCCTGAGCACATGTGCCAGCTCATCGGTGATGAGCTCCTGGCCGGGCCCGACGTGAAGCCGGATCGCCAGCTGGTTGGCCATCGAGCCCGAAGGGGTGAACAGACCGGCCTCATGGCCGAGGAGGTCGGCCACCCGATCCTCAAGCGCCCGGACGGTGGGGTCCTCGCCGTAGACGTCGTCGCCAACCTCGGCAGAGGCCATCACGAGTCGCATCGCGACCACCGGCTTGGTGATCGTGTCGGAGCGCAGGTCGACGATCCGGTTCGTCATCCTTGGAGCATCTCGGCGACGAGAAACGCCAGCTCGAGACTCTGCTGGTGGTTCAGGCGTGGGTCGCACAGCGTCTCGTAGCGCTTCTCCAGATCGGAGTCGACGATCTCGCCGGACCCGCCGAGGCACTCGGTCACGTCATTGCCAGTCAGCTCGATGTGGATCCCGCCAGGGACGGTGCCCAACGACCGATGCACCTCGAAGAAACCACGCACCTCGTCCACAACGTCATCGAAGCGACGTGTCTTGTAGCCCGACGGCGACTCAAAACCGTTGCCGTGCATGGGATCACAGATCCACGTCACCACCGCGCCAGACGCCGTGACCTTCTCCACGATCGAGGGCAGCGCCTGGCGGATCGTGCCGGCGCCCATCCGCGTGATGAACGTCAGGCGACCCGGCTCGCGGGTCGGGTCGAGCTTGTCGATAAGTCGCAACAGGTCGTCTGGCTGGGCCGCCGGGCTCACCTTGACGCCGATGGGGTTGCGGATTCGCGAGAGGAAGTCGACGTGCGCTCCGTCGATGTCGCGGGTGCGCTCACCCACCCAGACGAAGTGACCGGCGACGTCATAGGGCAGGCCGGTGCGTGAGTCGATGCGGGTCAGCGGTCGCTCGTAGTCCAGGATCAGCGCCTCGTGACTGGCGAAGAACTCCACCGAGCGCAAAGCGTCGAAGTCGGCACCGCAGGCAGCCATGAACTTCATCGCCTTGTCGATGTCCATGGCAAGGCGCTCGTAGCGTGCATTGGCTGAGTTGGCGACGAACCCGCGGTTCCAGTCGTGGACGTGCCGCAGGTCGGCAAAACCCCCGGTGGTGAACGCCCGAACCAGGTTGAGTGTCGCCGCGCTGGCGTTGTAGGCCCGCACGAGGCGGTTCGGATCGGGAATGCGCGACTCTGGTGAGAATGCGAAGTCGTTGACCATGTCCCCGCGGTAGGCAGGCAAGGTGACGCCGTCACGGGTCTCGTCGTTGCTGCTGCGCGGTTTGGCGTACTGACCGGCGATCCGTCCGACCTTTATCACCGGCATGCTCGCGCCGTAGGTCAGAACCGCCGCCATCTGCAGGATCGTCTTGATCCGGTCGCGGATGTTGTCTGCGGTGGCAGAGGCAAACGTCTCGGCGCAGTCACCGCCTTGCAGGACGAACGCTCTCCCCAGAGCTGCCTCGGCCAGCCGACTCCTGAGGACGTCACACTCACCGGCGAAGACCAGCGGAGGAAAGCTCGACAAGGTGCCCACGGCAGTCGCAAGTGCTTCGGCATCGGGCCAGATCGGCTGCTGGGCCGCCGGCAGGTCACGCCAGGCGTCTAGTCCGGCAAGAACGTCGGGGGTGGCTTCGGTTCTGCCCAGGGTGCTCACGCCCCAAGGGTAGTTGCGGAGTCAGCCGAAGAAGACCTCGGCCTCGGTCATCCGCTCCAGTGGCACAGTCTTGAGCGTCCCGACCGCTTCGGCCAGTGAAACCCGCACGATGTCGGTGCCGTGCAGCGCGACCATCTTGCCGAAGTCCTTGTCGTTGACCGCGTCGGCGGCCTGCAAGCCGAACCGGGTGGACAGGACGCGGTCGTATGCCGTGGGCGTACCTCCACGCTGCAGGTGACCGAGAATCACGGAGCGGGTCTCGATGCCGGTGCGCTTCTCGATCTCGTCCGCCAGCCAGTCGGCAATGCCGCCAAGGCGGATGTGCCCGAAGGCATCCAGCTCGCCGGTCTTGAGAGACTCGGCTCCGCCGAGTGGCAGCGCACCCTCGGAGGTCACCACGATCGGCGCCACCCCCCGGTCAAAGCAGGAGCGCACCTGGGCGGCGACCTGCTCGATGTCGAACTCGCGCTCGGGAACCAGGATCACGTTGGCTCCCCCGGCCATCCCTGCATGCAGGGCGATCCAGCCGGCATGCCGGCCCATGACCTCAACGACGAGGGCGCGATGGTGTGACTGGGCGGTCGTGCGCACCCGGTCGATCGCCTCGGTGGCGATCATCACTGCGGTGTCGAACCCGAAGGTGTAGTCCGTGGCAGACAGGTCGTTGTCGATGGTCTTGGGAACCCCGACGACACCGAGTCCGTCGTCGGTGAGCTTCTTGGCCACGCCCAGCGTGTCCTCGCCACCGATCGCGATCAGCGCGTCGATGCCGGCCTCCTGGATGTTCGTCCTGATCCGGTCCAGCCCGCCGTCGACCTTGTAGGGGTTGGTTCGCGAGGACCCCAGGATGGTGCCCCCCTGTGCCAGGATCCCCGCGACGTCTGCGAGGCCCAGTGGACGGGTCAGACCCTCCAGCGGGCCCTTCCAGCCGTCGCGGAAGCCCACGAACTCATGGCCGTACGCCTGGATTCCCTTGGTCACCGCCGCCCTGATAACCGCGTTCAGTCCTGGGCAGTCTCCGCCACCGGTCAACATTCCTATGCGCATGGAGGCCAATCTACCGTCCATTTCTGGGCCCTTCGTCGCTAGGGTCGCTGGCAGGACCTTCTCGGTCGTGGCCCGTATCGGTTGGTCGTCGTCACGCCTGACGCCGCAGGTCGTATCGCTCGACTACTCCATCTCGAGTCGCTCGTAGGCGAGCGTCAGCTCTTCGATTGCGACTGCGCTGTGTCGCGCGTTGAACGGGCCGCTGACGTGCTTGATGATGCGCGCGCGTAGGAGCTTCCACGTCTGGACGACCGACGTGTGGTCCTCATTCATCAGCTTCACCGTCACCGTGCGATAAGCCGCCACGTTCCCGTCGCGGATCTCGTTGAGCCACTGATACAGGTCCAGCGAGCCGATGACCCCACGCTTGAGCACGACGTCCGGGTAGCGCGCCAGGCCGGTGAGCTTGCGGACGCCGTTCTCCTTCTCGTTGCCGTTTCGGTACTCGATCACGTCAACCGACATCCCGATCTCACCACACTCCTGAAAGCCGGCCTGCGGGCCGTCGGCGCCCGCGCCGAGATCGACCAGGAAGTTGAACTGCGCGTAGGGGCGCTCGCGTGGGACGGGCATCTCAGGCTCCTTCGATCTTCTTGCGGGAACGGGGTGACTTGGCCGGCGGCGGATCCGGCTCCGCCAGCCAGACCAGGTCGTCGTAGGCGAGCTCGATCTCCTCGATCGCGAGGTCATTTCCCAGGGCATTGAGGGACGGCCCTGACCAACGGCACGGCCAGGCGCCCTCCAGCCGCCACGAGTTGACGACTCCCTTCCCGGCCGCGTCGAGCAGGCGGATCGTGACGGGGCGGCGGTCGTCCTTGCCGCTCACAATCTTCCTGCGCCAGTCGTAGAGCTCGCTCGAACGCGTCAGCGCTCGCCGAAGGACGACGGTGTTGAATCTGTGTAGGCGCTCCTGCGACGGCTGCGTCACGTCGGTCTCCGAGCTGAGCCTGCCGACCTCTGAGAAGCCCAGCTCACGCCCACCGATCAGAACGAGGAAGTGACTCGTTCCGAGCAGAGGCGGAAGTTCACGATCTGGCATGGTCGTGCCGACGCTACTCCGCCTGTGCGGCGTTGTGAACTCATCGTTCAGTCCTGGGAAATGTCTCCGCCGCCCCCGTCCATTACCCGCCCTTCGTCGCTAGGGTCGCTGGCATGACCTTCTCGATTGTGGCCCGAATCGGTGATGCCTACGGCGTCGCGGTGGCCAGCAAGTTCATCGCCGTTGGTGCCGTTGTCCCGGCGGCTCAGCTCGGCGTCGGCGCCATCGCGACCCAGGCGATGGCAAAGGTGTCCTACCTGGCCGACGGCCTGGCCCTGCTGTCCGCAGGCGTGGGAGCAGCGGAGACGGTGACCAGGCTGACCTCGCTGGACGAGGGCCGGGATGAGCGTCAGCTGGGCGTGGTCGGCGCCACGGACCAGAGCACCTTCACCGGACCGGGCTGCATGGACTGGGCCGGTGGCGTTACCGGCGGCGACGGCGACACCGGCTATGCGATCCAGGGAAACATCCTGGTCGGCGAGCGCGTGGTCATGGACATGGAACGGGCATGGCTCGACAACCCGCACCTCCCGCTGGCGCCGCGACTCATGCAGGCACTGATCGCCGGTGACGCCTCCGGTGGCGACAAGCGGGGACGTCAGTCGGCCGCCCTGTATGCCGTGGCTCCTGACGCCGGGTACGACCACTGCGGCGTCCTCGCAGACCTTCGCGTCGACGACCATCCTGACGCGACGCAGGAGCTGCTCCGGCTGTTCGACCTCTACGACCTCTACTTCGGCTCCCCGGGCGACGTGCTGCCGCTGGAGGGCGCGCTGGCCGACGAGGTCCGCCGGCACCTGATCGTCCTGGGCCGAAAGCAGCCCGACCTGCACGAGGCTCTGGAGGACTGGGCCGGCGAGGCCAACTTCGAGATGAGGATGACACCGGACGGCATTGACAGCCGGGTGCTCAGGGCACTGCGTGAGGCAGGCGCATGAGTCATCCGGCTGCGAGCCCTCACCACGTGAGCCGCGCGAACGGCGACGGGCCCGTCGAAGTCGTGCTGGCCGTCGACGCGGGCACGAGCGGGGTCACCGTTCTGCTCGTCACCGACGGAGCCGACGTGCTGGCCCGAGGCTACGCCGAGTTCGCCCAGCACTTCCCCCGCCCGGGGTGGGTCGAGCACGCCCCCGAGGAGATCTGGCAGGCCACCCTGACCGCGACTCAGGCAGCACTGGACGCCGCGCCCGACGCCGCGGTTCTGGCGGTGGGCCTCACCAACCAGCGCGAGACCGCGGTTCTGTGGGACCGGCATACCTTGGCCGCCCCGCGACGGGCAATCGTCTGGCAGGACCGGCGTACCTCTGCGATCTGTGAGCGACTGGAGTCAGACGGGCACGGCGCGCGCGTGACCGAGCTCACCGGCCTACGACTCGACCCGTACTTCACCGGGACCAAGCTTGCCTGGCTGCGTGAACAGGACCCCCGGGCGTGGGCCGGAGTCCTGTCCGGCCAGGTCGCCCTCGGCACCGTCGACTCCTACCTCGTCGCCCGGATGAGCAACGGCGCCGCACACATCACCGACGCCTCCAACGCGTCGCGGACTCTGCTGTATGACGTGCGGGAAGGCGCCTGGTCGGAGGAACTGTGCGAGCTGATGGGGGTTCCCCTGGCGGCCTTGCCTGAGGTGGTGCCCAACTGGGGCGACCTGGCCCACACCGACCCCTCGGCCTTCCTGGGCATTGACGCCCCCATCTCGGGCATGGCCGGCGATCAGCAGGCGGCACTGTTCGGCCAAGCCTGCTTCGGTGTTGGTGACGCCAAGTGCACCTACGGCACTGGATCGTTCATCCTGGTGAACACCGGCGACACGTTGCAGCGCAGCCATGCCGGGCTGTTGTCCACGGTCGCGTGGCAAAGCCCAGATGGTGCCCTGACCTACGCCCTCGAGGGCTCGATCTTCGTCACCGGCGCCGCGATCCAGTGGCTGCGCGACGGCCTGCAGATCATCGGTTCGGCGGCTGAGACGGCAGCCATTGCGGGCACTGTGAAGGACTCGCAGGGCGTGGTGTTCGTGCCGGCCCTGACGGGAATGGGCGCCCCGCACTGGGATCCCCAGGCGCGGGGCTCGATCCACGGGATTACCCGCGGCACGACCAGGGCACACCTGGTCCGCGCGACTCTGGAGGCGATCACCTTCGAGGTGCGTGACGTCTTCGACACCATCGAGACGCCGATCCCGGTGCTGCGCGTCGACGGCGGCGCCAGCGAGAACCCGCTGTTGATGCAGCTTCAGGCAGACCAGCTGGGCGTGCCCGTCGAACGTCCGCGAGTTGTTGACACGACCGGGCTGGGTGCGGCGTTCCTAGCCGGCCTCGGCACCGGAATGTGGTCCAGCCAGGATGAGATCGCCGCAACCTGGGCGGTCGAGCGCCGTTTCGAGCCGGCTCGCGGCTCACGCAAGGCGGCCGATGCGGCATACCGACAGTGGTTGAAAGCGGTCGAGCGCAGCAAGGCCTGGGCTTAGGTGTGGTTTAGCTGGCCGCCCGCTCGTCGTCCTGAGCCGTCGGATGGCCCTCATCGTCACTCGTCGAAGCGGGCGACTCGCTGGGCTCGTCGGCGTCGCTGAAGTCGTCGGTGTCGAGGGTGGCGCCATCGCCCTTGATGCCCTTGTCAATGCGGTCAATCCGGTCGGCGGCCTCTTGCTGCAGCTCCTTGGCCTTGGACCTGGCGGCCGCAAGCAGACGGTCCTTCATCGACGCGGCATACATGTCCACGTACTCCTGGCGTGACAGCAGCATCAGCTCGTACATGAGCTCATCGGTGATGGAACGCAGGACGAACCGGTCGTTCTCCATGCCTTCGTAACGCGAGAAGTCCAGAGGCTTGCCGATGCGTACACCGATGCGCATGATCTTGGGGACCTTCTTGCCGGTGGGCTGCGCCTTGTCGGTGCCGATCATGGCCACCGGCAATACGGGACAGCCCGCCTCGAGCGCCATCCTTGCCACGCCGACACGCCCACGATAGAGCCGGCCATCGGGCGAGCGGGTGCCTTCGGGGTAGATGCCGAGCAGCTCGCCCCGGCGCAGGACCTTCAGGCCACTGTTCAGTGCAGCATCGCCGGCGCCCGCTCCGGAGCGGTCGATCGGCAGCTGGCCGGCGCCTTTGAAAAAGGCTGCCGTTGCGCGGCCCTTGACGCCTCGGCCGGTGAAGTAGTCGGACTTGGCCAGAAACGTGATCCGGCGCGGAAGCACCAGCGGCAGGAAGATGGAGTCAGAGAACGAGAGGTGGTTGCTGGCAAAGATCGCAGCGCCCTCAGCCGGGATGTTCTCCTCGCCCTCGACCCACGGACGAAACAGCAGCCTCAGGATCGGCCCGAGAACCAGTGTCTTGAGCACCCAGTAGAACACCACGGACCACCTCCAACCTGTGAGACGTCACACCCCATTGCCGACGCGTGAACTCTACGGCACTATGCCTGCGTGATACGTCGTGCGAAGATTCCCATGCAACGACGTTCGCAGTTTTCTTCGACACCTCAGGAGTGATTCTGTGGCCATTCTGCCCGGAGCCGAACCGTTCAGCCATGACGGATCCGATGTCGGGGTGCTGCTATGCCACGGTTTCACCGGTACGCCGAACAGCATGCGAGCTTGGGGCGAGTACCTCGCCGAGCGCGGCTTCACGGTGCGGGTTCCCCTGCTGCCCGGACACGGCCGTACCTGGCAAGAGATGAACACCACCCGGTGGGAGGACTGGTACAGCTGCGCCGACGCAGCATTCCGCGAACTGCACGAGACCTGCGAGCGTGTCGTCGTCGGAGGCCTGTCCATGGGGGGCACCCTCGCGCTGAAGCTGGCTCAGGAACATGGGCCCCGGATCAGTGGCCTGATCCTGGTCAACCCCGCGGTCAAGTCGGAGGACCCCCGGCTCCGCCTGCTTCCGGTCCTGCAGCACGTCGTGCCGTCTCTGGGCGCGATCGGCAATGACGTCAAGAAAGACGGCGTCACCGAGCAGGCCTACACGCGTACCCCTCTGAAGGCCCTGCAGTCCCAGCTGATCGCCTGGCAGACGGTCGTCCGGGACCTCCCTGAGATCACCCAGCCGGTGCTACTGCTGCGCTCAACCCAGGACCATGTCCTGCCTGCGTCGAGCTCGGCCCTGGTGCTGTCCAGGATCTCCAGCAGTGACGCCACCGAGATCCTGCTCGAGGACTCGTATCACGTTGCCACCATTGACAATGACGCTCCGCTCATCTTTGACGAGTCCGCCAAGTTCATTGAGCGCATCACCCAGATATGAACGATGCCGACCGTCGGCAGAGGTCCGACGGTTTCGACCACGACGCGATGTTCGCCGACATCGTGGCGCACTGGAACGATGCCACGGCGGAGCCCACCGCCAACCCGGCACCAGCGTCCGATCACGAGATCGCCCACGAGAACGTTCCAGACGACGGGCCAGCCGATCACGAGGCCTCTGATCAGCCGTACGCCGACCACCATCATTTCCTGAACGACGCGCCCTCGGAGCGGCAGGCCCCCACTCCCCCGCCCACTCCAGCTGCCATCCCGGCTCCACAAGCTTGGCGAGCGCACGAGGTGGACGACGAGCCCGAGGAGCACTTCGAACCGCCGCCCCCAGCCCCGCTGCCGGCCGGCGACCTGCAGTTCTGGGGCATCCTCGTCGGAATGTGCGGCGGGCCCCTTCTCTTGCTCTACCTCATCTTCTTCAACCGTGACGCCGGCAGCTCCTGGATGCTCACCGCTATCGGGCTATCCGTCGGCGGCTTCGCCCTGCTCGTCTCACGGCTCCCGCGCGATCACCAGGACGATGACGACGACGGCGCGCGGCTCTGACTGTGGGATCGGCTGCGTCAACCGAGGGCGACTTTCGAGAGATCCAGGTCCACCCAGACCGGGAGGTGGTCCGTTGCTGCCACGAGGTCTGCGCGGTCCAGCTCGACCGGGGGCATCGACACCACCGGTAGCTCTGGTGAAGCGAAGATCACGTCGATCCGATGACGGGGGGTGCTGGCAGGGAAGGTCGGTGCGTCCCCGCTGACAACACATAACCTTGCCGCGATGGCCATCCATGCCGACCCGTCCGAGCCCTCGTTAAGGTCACCGGCCACGACGACGGGCCGGCCCTCTGGCAATGCATCAAGCAGGGTACGAACGTGGATGGCGCGCTCTTGGGCGGCCAGGCTCAGGTGCACACTGACGAAACCGACAGCCTGGTGACCGGGCAGCCGAAGCTGACGCACGGCGTACCCCCGCTCCCGTTGGAAATGTCCGACCTTCAAGGACCTGTGCTTCACGTCAACAACGTCCAGCCCCACGCTCGACATCACCGTCGTACCTCCGCTCCCGCGATGTCCTCCCGACCAGCCCAACCCACACCGCGCCGCAAACACAGCGATCCGGTGACTGGACAGCAGGTGTCGCGGAACCTCCTGCAAGCACAGAACATCCGGGTTGATGCTGCGAATCACCCGAGCGGCTGCCTGACCGTCGTCCCTGAAGTCACGCAGGTTGTATGACGCAACGCGCAGGATGTGCCCCACGTCAGTCGTCCTGTGACTCGACGTCCCAGCGGGCGAGGTCCGCCGCACCGATCAGTCCTGCGTCGTTGCCCAGCTCCGCCACCACGATGCGCGCCTCTGGCCGGTAACCGCGTCCCGTCAGCTGCCGCTTGAACGTCTCGCGGGCAGAGGACAGCAACAGGTCACCTGCAGCGCTCAGGCCGCCGCCGATCACGAATGTACCGGGGTCGAATGCCGCCGCCAGGTTGGCGATCCCGACCCCAAGCCAGTTACCGATCTCGGTGAGCAGCTCACAAGCCGTTGGGTCACCATCGCGCGCGGCTGCCGTGATCAACGGGCCGGTGAGGTTGGCCGGAATACCTTCGACGCGATCGAAGAGGTCGCTGGCAAGCGG